>NZ_JBQENW010000022.1:0-81459 GCF_052044835.1 Bacillus sp. 22475
TTTCACCTCAAGTATTACGCGATATTACTGTAGGGGATACAGTTAATATCTATGCTAAATCTTTTGAGAGTGCTAACTTACTACCTGGTGCGCCTTTAGACGCTATTTCTCCAATGGTTGAAAAAGTAAATTAATGTTCAAAAGTCTATAAATAAGTTGACTTCATTCCAAAAGTACTCCTAAATAACCTAGGAGTACTTTTTATGAAGTTATATTTTTTCTATCGTGCTTATAAGACCTAGTATATCAATCATGATTTGCTACCTTATTTTAATTTCTATAAGTTTTTTATCAAGAGACAAAACTAAATTTGTCCTTTTTCCTTTGAAATCCCCTTCACTTTCACTTCTAAATGAAGTGAAAGTGAAGGGGATTCAACCGTTTTTTAAGAAATATCAAATTTTATGAATAGGGAAAAGCACATAAATTATCTGAGTTGGAATTTAAATGTACTACTTTGAAGTTTGAGGTGAAAAAATTGAGCAATCGAGAAAAACAAGTATATCAAGCACGTGTAAAATGCCATAAAGAAAAAATGCCCTGGTTTATCATTGAATATATTGAAAAGAAAACGAACCTCTCTCCTGCTACTTTGTATGCATATATAATTGATTATGAAATATTTTTGCAGTGGTTGATTTCCTCACGTCTTGCTGTCGCAAATGGAAAAGTTGTAACGATAATACATGAGGTGCCAATTGAAACGTTGGAAAAAATTCCTCTTAAACGAGTAAAAAAATTTAAAAGATATTTAGAGAGAAAAGGTAATAAAACAAAATCAATTATAAGATCATTTTTGGCTCTAAAGTCATTATTTAAATACCTAACAAGCAATACTGAAGAATGTTACTTTTATAGAAATGTTATGGCTAAAATGGAAATTCCTAAAGAAAAAATTGATGCTGCTGCGAAAGCAAAAGATATTCCTAAGATTATTTCCCACAATATTGATAACATTAAATTTATGCACTTTTTATCTAATGAATATAAGCAAATGCTGCAAGAAAAAGCTCCTGGTAAGTTAAAATTCTTTAAACGCGATAAAGAGCGTGATATCGCTATTCTAAGTTTAATTTTAGGTACAAGCCTTCGGGTATCTGAAGTTGCTAGTTTAACTATTTCTAGTATTAATTTTCATACTCGTTACATTAAAGTTGTGCGAAAAGGAGATAAAACAGCAACTAGAGCCATTTTAGCTACACAAAGCTCTAGTTGCTGTTCAAGAGTACCTAAAAGTACGTAATGCGCGTTACAAGTGCCATAAAGATGAGGATATTCTATTTGTAACAAATCATAAAGGCTCCTATACGCAAATTTCTGTTAATGCTATACAAAAACTCACAAAGAAATATACTAGAGCATTTAACGAGAAAAACCGCCTTCAACAGTTGCACCATTCATATGCAGCTAATCCGTATAGCGAAAATAAAGATTGATGATCCAAAACGTCGTGAAACTATTGAACGCTTGGAACAACGTCAATTAGAAGATAGTGATAGCTAACATCATGTACTTTAATTTAAAAATGGAACATATAAAAATTTTTATACTATTATTAGGAGTTGTAAATTCAAATGAACAAATTCACTAAATTAGTCGCTGCTGAAGATTTTTCAGAGAATGTGTGGACAAAGAAAGATTTTATCGTTTTACTTTTAATCCCATTAATATTACTTGTAGGCTTTATCACTCAATATTTCTCAGTAAAAAATCAATTGTCAGCATTTATTGATACCGGTTTACGCATTATTATGTTTATTTTCCTTATGGTTGTTTATGCTCCGATGCTTCGTAGACATTGGAGTAAATTTAAACTGGCATGGAAACGTTCCGTTCTATTAGTAATTGTTGGTGGTGTTCTTTTACAAGTAATAGTTAGTTTGGTTCGCTCACTTATTCCAAGAGTTAGCACCAGCTTAAAAACAGATGTACCACCTTTAATTGACCCTTTAACTGCAAGTCCTGAAATGTTCATGCTCTTAATTTATATCGCTTTAGGTCCTATTGTTACAGGATTAATTGAAGATACTGTTTTTCGTTATACACTTCTCGGTAAAATATTTCAGGGTAGTTTTTTAAAAAAAACATGTATTATCATTTTGAATTCAATTCTTTTCGGGCTAATTCACTATTATAATTTTGGAAGCGTAATAGGTACAATCCCCTTCATGTTTGCAGGTCTATTTCTAAATATAATATATCTATGGACTAAAAACATTTGGCACGTGTTATTAATCCACACTGTCAATAATGCGGTTCTTACAATAGGGGCGTTATTCATCATAGTTATTTTACGACTACTTGGCCTAGAGGCATAACGGCGAATAATGAACAACCATAAAAGCCTTAAAGGGTGTTTTTGCCCATCCCCCGAAAAAGGGGAATAAAATATGCCAAATTGTATTTTGTCTTATTCTTCTTCAAATGAATGGCTCTTGCGTTAACCTGGTTAAAATATCATCTTCATTGATGTTTTTAATAATTCATAACGGCTATAAATCAGAAGCTTAGAACTCAAAGTAATCCTGCTCAAATTATGACAAACAAATAAAGTATAAAGAATACCAACCGTTTATTGTATAGTTTTTATATAGAAAAAAGCATCCTATTGGGATGCTTTTTTGTTTGTATTTGATTTTTACCAAACTTTTTAAAAATTAAATACAAACAAAAGAATATAGGCTACTACTTATCGTGATTTCACCACCAACTGAACCATTCGCACGTGATGTTGTATCTGCACCAAGTTGTACCCCAAATTCTTTGGCAATCTCATACTTTATTTGATTAATTACGCTCTCCGTACCTTGAACCAATACTTCATTATTATTTCTGTTATTCTTTTTTACCATATGTATCACCTCCTACAGTTTTTAATGTGCTACGAATCATCGGAGAACATTTATTCCTTTTTTATGGTAAGGGTTTATTTGAAATTTTTTGTTCGTGTTAAGCTAGAAAAACAAAAAGAACTTGTAGAAACCACTACATTAAAGAAACCATTGAAATTTCCATAAACCATACCTACTAAATTACGGTGATTTTTCTTTTTATATTATTTCCCTAAAATGAACTTAGCAACTTCATCTAATATCATTTCTTTACCTAGTGGGAAGTAACCTTTGTTTACATCCGCATTACTAATTGTATACACGTGGTTGTTTTTAACAGCGTTCATGTTTTTCCAAATTGATTCTTTCTGGAATTCTTTTAAGCGCTGAGAACCATCACCAGTTGTAAATACGAATAAATAATCTGGATTGTAATTGATTAATGCTTCTTTTTGCACTTGTACTAGTGGTTCATCCATAGGAGTACCTTCAATTGCTGGTAATTTTAAATCTTTAAAGATTACACTACCGTAACCGTAGTCACCGTATACACGGAATGCATTTGGATATGCGGCCATTTTCATAAATTTAGCATCGCCAGTTTGTGCAACGATTTTGTCATGTAATTTATTTGCTTTTTCATCGTACTTTTTAAACCATTCTTTTGTTTCTTTTTCTTTACCGAAGATTTGACCTACTTCTTCAAATTTTGGACGCCATTGGTCTAATGGAGTGTTTAACATAACTGTCGGTGCAATTTTAGATAATTGATCATAAATCTTTTCTTGACGATTGTTTACTAGAATTAGATCTGGTTTTGCAGCAGCTACAGCCTCGATATTAATTTTATCGCCGGAAGCGGAGCCAACTGGTTTTACATCTTTCAATTTTTTCTCAATATGTGAATCAATTTTTTCCTTTGTTGTGTTTGCAGTAATAATTGGTTTCATACCAAATATTAATAATTCCTCAGTTGAACCACTAAGATCAGCAATTTTCTTTGGATTTGCAGGGATTTTAATTTCCCCTTTTGCGTGTTGTACAGTGCGCTCTTCGGCCTTCGCATCTGCCTTTTTTTCTTCTTTGTTAGAAGAACAAGCTGCAAATAGTATAGAAGTAACAGCTAGTACCATTGCTAGTAATGCCATTTTAAAATTCTTCATGTTCCCACTCCTTCTAGATGTATTTTTCTTATAAGTTGTATTGAACTATAAGAATCAGAAAGTAACACTTAATTATTATATACGCATTAATTGTTGTTAACCGCCCGTTCTTACGGGTGTTGAACTTCCTATTTGTAAATAAGAAGTTCAACACCCACTAGAATCTCCCTCTTCCTAAATTGCGAAGAAGATGAGATTTCATTTGTGCTTTTTTCACCATTGATTATTAATTATCATTAAATTATACGTTAAATAAATCGTTTGATAGCTCACTAGACATGGAACGATTTAAGCCTTAACTTCAAATACGTTACGAAGTGTTTCACTTATCATAACTTCATGTGGTATTCCTTGTTACATTAACATCTCAACTTTTAATGTAATCATATGATCTGAAAAACGAGAAGCATGATTTAAATCGTAAATAACCATAACAATCGTTCTTTCTTCTACTTGATTTAACTTCCTCAGTAAATTTAATAATTCAAGTTGATGAGCCATATCTAAGTATATTTTTGGCTTATCTAGCATGAGTAAATCTGTCCCTTGTACAAGAAAGCCAACGTAATTCGTACATCTTAACGCTGCCCATCTGATAGTGCTTACGCTGAACGGTTTACAATTTTCCATATAACTGTGACTTCGGGTAACATATCAATATTAAAATGAGATGCATTCTCAAATAATAACATAAGATTTTAGATGCACTGAACCAAACGAAAATGATTATCATTATCATTAATGTATATTTTATTTTACCTTTCACCCCAAAAGGCTGTCAACTATTATTTTGAAATATGAATTCATCAATATCTTTCTCTTGTTCAAAAGTCCACTACCATCACTGAGGTGAAACGTTTCAGTGGGGGGCTTGAGTTAGAACTCTAGGTCTTTTCGTTTATAGCTAGACAGTTTGGCGTCTTAGAATTCATGGCACCTTACGGTAACAACCCAAGTAAGTTTTTGCTTGGTACTGGAAATGAACTACCGTTTTCCCGCTTGCACCACCCTTTTGAAAAAGAGAAATTCTTCCTTGTGGAAGAGCCACCACTCAGATTACTTCGGCGTATGCTACAAGCCTCAACAAGTCGAGTACACATGGCACCCACTAAGCTATGCACGAAGCAACAGCCTTACCTTTTTTCTAGATTTCACGATGCGGAAAAGACCATATCGGACTTTAGTCAGTCTTTAGGCATGGGATAAACAGATTCTTTTTTCATGGAAAAACATCAAAGGTTTTTTAGAAATTCAAGAAATTCATTATATACCTCCATACATTCTTTAAACATAGCAGTAGCTTCGTTGCAATATAATTGATAACTTTGAATATTATTGGCTCCCATTTGTGCAATATTTTTCATTTGCAATTGTTTATTAGCAGCAACTCCAAAGATTCTTACCAGTGAATCCTGTTTATCCATTATTTCTATCATTGTATAATTAGCAAGGTCTTTCGTAAATAAATCACTATATCGCTCAAACCTATTCATGTAATTAATTGCTGTTTCAAAACATTGTACAGCTTCTATATACTCTATACAGGATCGCCAATAATTTATATCCATATAAGACCTAAATAGTTTATTACTTTGATGTTTTTGAATTTCATTTATCATTTCCAATGCTTGTCCTATCTTATTAATAAATAATTGAAAATCCCCCACGTAGCCAGGTATAGAATTATTAAGATCCGTTGTAAATAATTTTAAATCTTCTAGTGAAATTTCCTCAATTCTTTTATTCCCATTATATATCATTTTAATTTTCAACATTAAAATCCCCCAAATTCCAAAATACAGATCATACATCATTATAAAGCCCCGTGCATTTATATACAATTATAGCTAGAATAGTAATATATTTAATTTTAATTCATAATACATGAATCGCTTCTTATAATAGTACTTTGTACTTGCGCCCTTAATTAAATACTCAACTTTATTTACCCTATATATTTTTATCCATCGTACACAGCTTCATATAGGATTGTTGAAAAAGAATTTCCGTATAGCGTAATATGATGCATAGGGTAATAATTTCCTTAAATGAATAGTACGGCTGTATGCCTTGTTGCATTTGCTGCTGCACTTGTGATTCTTGTTGAATAGCTTGAATTGCACTTTTCCCCCCCCACTATAAGTAATACCCGCCTTACTATATGGACGCATTCTAACTCGGGTATCAAAATATGAATAAAACATTATTATTCAACTCACTTCCATGTAGGTAATTGCAAAGTATGTTATTCATATTAATTTCAGTGTATGTTAAAACCTAGCCCCTTAGCCTTTATTTAAATGACGTTTTTGTTAAAATTTATCTTTCTTATCGATGCATATATAAAATAAAGGACTCCTGGAATACAAGAGTGTATTAAAAAACTAATCCTTTAATACACTCTTATTCACAAACAAGTTAGTTGTGATGTATTATCTAATCTAAAATTTTACAAGTCTCTATTTTTATTATTTACGAAAATGAGTTTAGTACAAACAGCTTTGTAGATTTGATTAGCTTATGAATAACGCTTTTCATTACTTATCTAAGACATGTAACATTCCGCTTCAAAATATAAGATATACCCAATTTAAACACCTATTATATTCACTCATACATACAAGTGTTAACAACATAAACTTTACATCTCGTGAACCAATCATAGTACCTGATTTTATAATAAATAACTTGTAAATAGCACTACATATTCCTCTTTTATTTAATTTTAGGAGCCCTTCCGTTTTATAGAATATAAAACATTCTTATCAACTCCTGGGTTTATTATAGTAAATAATTATTCATCCCATATAATAATTACTTACTATATTATTAACATGGTTACCTTACAAAAATGTAAGATTTATTTCGTTGACACTCGTATATATAAGTGCCTATACTAGTTACACAATGTTGGTAAATATATAAATAGTCTCTATTTTTAAGCGTGGGACTGCGGATTCTTTTCGAAATAATATATTCATTTAATTAGATATTACCTAGCTGTACTATGGTAATGCCACTTACATTAGTTCTGTTACTAAGAAACTAACATACTTAAAAAAGGTGTCTGATAAGTATGTAAAAAGAATATATATTCATATGGAAACATTATCAGCCAGATGTGTCTAACTCCACATACCAAAACATATATTTCAAACAATCGTAAGTTGTAATTTTAAAATGAAAAAATCCAGTTTTATAGCTATGCCATAAAGTATACTTTTCGACATAGTGTATAACTTTTTAATAAATAAGAGTAATCCTTCCATTTTAGGGATTTAGACAAAAATACCTAGGTAACGTTTTATGTTGCCCAATACAAATTAGGAGGAATATATATCATGTTCCAAGAGAAAAAAATAAAAGGAAGACCAGTTTATCACTTAAAATACTTGGGTGAGACAGTAGCAATCTGTTCACGGAATGCTTGGAAACGTTGGGAAGTCAAAGGCGTTGCTATCGATGTTTACATATCCGCAAAAACAAAGTATCAATCGATTAATTTATTTGAGTATAAGTATGAATTGTTTTTAAGAGGTATGAACTATGATAACTAAATTTATAGCGTCAATTGCAAGGATCCCGCGTTATTTGGCGCATTCAATAAATTGAAAGAGCAATGTTTTATAAGCATACTACTCACATTGCACAATCAATCATTCGAATAATCTTATTAAACAGGATTTTAGACATATCAAACGGTGTTATTTCAAATTCGTAGGATTTCAAAGTCTTCGCTATACTTCACACATCTTGAAAGGAATCGAAACCATTCATGCCCTATACCCTATATAATTAAAAACGAAGTTTGCACAATTAAACTTCGTTTTTTCGACGTACAATCAATTACAGAAACTATTCAACGTTTCATAGACTCTATCTACTCAATTAGGATCTTTTTTTAAACTCCCCTTTCTCTTCAATTGTCAACTCTTTACTGGGGTGCCGCCACATGCCCATCAAGCTAAGCTTATATAAGTTTAATTTCATGTGGAATCCTTTCTTTTTTCTAAAGATCCAGTGTAAGTTCTTTAAAGACTTGCAGACCAAATAAACCCTAACGGGTTTCATTTTTTAAATTAAGCTACATGATTATGAGTAACGAAACAAGTGTATATGACACCCAATATATCAAAGACTGTTTTCTTCTCGTATCGATGAGATTTCCTTCCGTTTTTCTGCAAAAAATTAAACAAACGAAGCAAGATTTTTGATAGTTCTTGAGTATCTTTTTGTAGAGCTTGATAAAGAAGTAGAAAGTAATCTTTAATAATATAAACCGCCTTATATTCACTCAGCTCTCGTTTCTTCTTGGTGAGGAGTAATTGACGCATTTGAAACATGGTGGAGGAACAAAGAAGGATACTAATTAATTGTCCATATAAATGACATTCTAGCCGTTCTAATTTTACAGAATTACAATGATGAATATGAAAAAATGATTTCCATGTTTTAAATATCAATTCAATTTGCCATCGTAAGGAGTAAAAATCATATACTTGTTCCCTTGGCAGGTATTCCGAAGGGATATTTGTAATGTAGAAGTTGATTTCACTAAGTCGCTTACTGCGTTCTTTATAGGTGATCTGCTTCTTGTGTTCTTTAGAAGCTAAGTTCTTTTGTCTACGTTTCATTTGCGTTTCAGTTAATTTATACAGAATAAGTCTTGCAGGAAGTTTTTGATACATTCCAATATAAATCTCAGGAATCTCATATGTTTCACCAGACTGTAATTGGTCAATAAATTGCTCCATATCTAGTTGGACGTACTCAGAGTGTTTTTTTATTGTTCCATTTTGAAAGTATTTAGGCTCTCTATTCTTCTGATATATACGAGTATTGAGCTTTAATCGAGAAATAAAATAAGCACCACACTCGTATATCGTATGCAGATCTTTCAAATCAAAATATCCTAAATCACGTATACATACATCGTGCGGTTGAAGAGACGTTAAGCAAGTAGAACCATAATTTTTATCATTGTGCTTTCCAGACCCTACATGAACATGTAAAAACTGACCACTAAGTAAATCGTACTCTAGTTGAATTTTTACACCAGCACTATGACCACTACCTCCTGAACCTTGATATGTAGAAGCAAATTTATCTGGAATCTGAAAATGTGTAGAACCCAATACACGAATAATGCGAAAATGGTTTGTATATAGAGTTGAAATCTTATTAGATGTACAGAGTTGTTGGTGGAGTAAATAGGTTAATATTTGTTGTAAAAACTGTACAGCCTGAGAATTAAATCGTTGATTGAGTCCTTCTGGACTCATAGAAATACCTGTATTCGTTTCTAAGCGACTACATAATTGTGTCTGTCAATGAAGTATGAGCTATATTTTGACTTAACCAAACACATAAAGCCACTAAATCTTGAGCACGGTATTTGCTTTTTCGTTGAACAAACCCTATCTCTCTAGCTAATTGTTCTAAAGCATGCGGTGACATATATCGTTGTAATTCTTTAGAAAACAATTCTAGCTCATCTAAAATCGATAAATTCATACAAAAACGCCATCCTTTCTGTATATTTCTACAAAAAGAATAACGTTTTCTTTGAATTATGGATATAAATTTATCTTAGGTTGATAGTGATGTGGCGGTACCCCTATAATAAATTTAATATTGTAATCAAAACAAAGGTACCTATTTTTCAATTTCCCAGTAGCCAATTTATATAGTTATAGGTATTGGTTACCTAGGATAAAGTATAATATCATTTGAAATCAGTTTCCCTATAGGCTGTGTATGAGCAGCATCTTTGTATAATTGAACCATAATAACTGTAGTTTCTTTTTCGCGAACAGTACCTATTTTTAGTTGTTTTATTGGAGTTTTCGAAGAAAAGCTTCCAACAGTTCCATCATGTGCTACAGACTCTAGGCCTTTATATGTTAGATCTGCAACATAATACATTGTACTACACTTTCCTTCTGACTCTAATTGAATACCTACTGTTTTATTATTGGACTTATATTCTGTTTGATCAGTATTCACTCTAGCTTTACAAGTGTCACCTGCGGCTGTCACTTTATACCATCCTCCCGATGCAGCTTCAGCATTTCCAGATGTAACGAAAATACAACCAAACATAAAACTCAATCCCATTAAAACTTTCACATAATGTTTCATAAATTTATCCCCTTTCTATTTATTTATATAAACATTAACATATTTACTCAAGGGTTGGTTATTTTTTCTATATTTATCAAGTTATTACAGAATATTGCGTTAACTGTATTGTTTCTTTCTTGGTGTAACTTCTTTATTTCCCTTTCAAATGTTCTTTTGTTCTCATTTCCCAATAGTTTTTCAAACAATTATTATACTTTTTATTTAACGCTTACTTGGCTGTTTTCCTGTTTTACTTTTCTAATTACTATCATTTTTTCAGCTGTGTGCTCTATCACACTTTTAAACTTATTTTTTTTAAGATACCCTTCCTTATTTTTTAACTGCTCTGTTACTAAATCTATAATTTGTTTGCTCGTAGAAGTCATTGTGTTCTTTTTTTGAAAATACTGTTGACCAGTGTATTTCTCCCATTTGAAGATTTTATTTTCCAAACGTGCGTTTTTTTTCTTTAATTTTTCATATGTAAAATTCATTCTTTCTCCTTTATAACTATCGGTAACAATGAACTTTCCGACGTTATTACAGTAACCGTGTGTGCATATTCAATGTGATATTACATGTTTTTGTATCCTGTTAAAACCGAGGAGAGCTTTTATATCATCTACTAACCCCAATATACTATATTGTTTAAGAATGCTAAAAAGAATAAAGGCTTCATTGTTGTTCAATTGCTGGATAAGAGAATGTTGTGTCAAATCACTAACGTTTGCTATTTCTATTACATACTTAAAGTTATCATCTACAGGGTTAATTTCACCTGAAATTATGTTTTTATGAAGTTCATGAATTACATTCTTTTAAATGTATTGAAATTGAAAAATTCGCCTACTAAAGTGTATCCAGTGAATTTATTATCTTTGATTCCAAACTTGAATTCTTTTAGTAGTTCATAGATTTCTTGATCAATCTTTTCTTTATTGTGGCCACTTACTTTGTTCATGTTAAGTAATCCATTTGCAAGACCCTATATTCCACAAGTGGGCCCTGTTTGATTAATATCTAGGTTCATAATTTTTATATAACCTCCGATTCCTTCCAATATTGACCCGTAAATAAAAATATGGTATGTTTACTGTAGATTAGATATATATTGAATGCATATCCAATATATATTAAGTATAGTACTTAACTGAATTGCATAAACTAAAAATGACGAGATGCTGTCAACATCTCGTCTCATAACTGCTACTGTCAAGGTGGTTGTTATTATGCATTATCTTTTTCTTTTAGACCCACGCTTGTACTTTGGTCGGTGAAGCGCGGGTTTTTTGTTGTCTTTTTTCGAATTGCTTTCTCAGTGCATATGCTGAAACCTCACGCACAACTGCTCTTGCAATTTCTTTTAAAAGTTCAAACAAAAATTCCATGTTATATCACCCCCTTTCCTTCCAAATGGAAAGAAGGGATAATAACAAGCCCACCTTCACACGATATACAGTTATACTTCTATTTTATCATACTTCTACACTCTAAAATAGAAAATTTGTCCAATGTCAGTCTGCTCATAATCTTTTAATTTAGGACTTTTATAAGATTATAGTTTACTATAATCTAAATATGTATACTATATTTCTTGAATTCTTCATAATTAACCTTAGTTTTATACGCTATTTTTTGAGAATATAAATTTAAAATAAACTTGTGCCTTTTTGATGTATTCTGTTATGTAAGTTTAGCATACTCATTGATCTACCAAGTTCCAAATGAATTTTTTGTATTTATAATCCTTGTATCCTTACCTCTTATATCTTTATTTAAACTTTTTTCATCTTAAATAAAATGCCCTTTAAATTATTCTTTATCATTTTGTCTATTTTTCTATATTTTATATATAAACCCTTTTTTTGTAATTTTAGCAAATTTTTTTGGGACGTTTCCGAAAATCGGACTCTCAAATTCGTTTTTAAACGACATTAATACTTTAGGTAATACAATTAGACTTGATAGTAAGGAAACTTCTTAAAGGGGAAAACAGACCCTTTATAACGTTTTTTGTTTTTTAGGGGTCTATTCTCTCTGGAATTTCTATTCTTCTATGCCTTCTTTTACTTCTGCGGTTAAAATGTCTTCAGCAAACTTCTTGTAGCCATTATACCCTTTCTTTTCGGCCTGTTTCTTTATTGCTTCTAATACCTTTTCATCAAGGTATAGACTTAAATGCTGCTTTTTTTCTTTCGACTCCTCTTTTGATCTATTTTCAATTCTTTCTTTGAAAATTTCCAAATCGGATTTTAAGTACAATCGTTCAGTAGATTTCCCTTTAGCAATCTCTTTAAAGGGCAATACCCCATCTTTAGCTGCATTATGAACGTATGTCTTGGATTTGTTAAGAAATTCAGCAGCTTCTTTTAATGTTAAAGAGTCTTTGTATAATTCCTCTAACTTCTTTACATCTTCTTGCTCAAAGCGATATCCGCCATCTGCTTTCCAGGTATTTAGATTTATAGGTTCGATGTGCTTATATTTAATTAAATAGCCTAATTGATTTTTTGTTAAACCTACTCTATCGCATACCTCTTCTAAAGATAAATAGTCCATATCTCACCTCATCCGAAACTTTCATTCTAGCTGTTGTTTAAATTTTCTTAGTTGATACTTTGTTAAACCTGTTTCTTTTACTACATCTTTGATTGAGTACTCCTTATACTGCAGATACTTGAATGGATTTTCCATATAACGTTCTCGTACCTTATTAAATGTACTCTTTTTCGATAAAGAATTCAATTGCTCTCCTTTCTCACGGATGGAATCGAAAATGGGACAATTACAATGTTTGTAGTTTCTTTGTTTTGCCTGCTCTTGCTCGTCTGTACAATTCATTGATAGGTTGTTCAGAGGGCAAGTTGAACAATGAGTATATTCTAAATTATAGATTTCATGTAAAATTTTCCGACGAAGATGGGTCAAAAAAATCTCCTCCTACCGAATTTGGATTGAAATGTACAAAAAAACAATTAAATATTTCCATTATACATCATCTAAATAGAAACGTTAAATATTAAGTTAATAATATCTATTTAAACATTTCATTTTATACCACAATAAAAATAATGCCTTTATTGTGGTATAATTAGAATTATAAAAATTTATATAAAAATATTTGTTTAATATTTCATTCTATAAAAGGTTGTGTTTAAATTTGAATATTATAAATTACGAACATAATAACCAAATTGTAAAATCAAAATCAGATTTTTTTGATAGCAGTCATTTTAAAAAAATTATGGGTTTGGGTATCCGTAATATTGACTACTCCCAATTAAGTGAAGAATCATTAGTTTATTTATTTTTACACGATGAGCCTTCTTTAACGAAAAAAAGAAGTGAGCGAACAAAACAACAGTATCTTCACGATCTTTCTCATTTTCTTCGGTACATAAAAGAAACAATCGGAACCATCCAGGAGTTATCCAATAATGAGATGGAAATCTACTTCTATGAATTAAGTAAGAAATATGCAGCCACTACATTACGTAAAAAGAAAACAGTAGTTCAGCAGTTTTTAAAATATGTGTATGATAATAACGGACTCTCAGACAACTTTAGTAGTCGCCTTAAAAAAGTATCCGTAAAAAAAGAAGAGCTAGTCAATCGTGACCTTTATCCAGAAGAAGTTACCCAGATATTAGATGAACTGAAAAAATCCAACTATTTTGTTTACACTGCATTTTTCCTGTTAACTACAACAGGACTACGAATTGAAGAAATCGCAACTGCAAAATGGGCAGATTTGGTCTATCATTCATCTTTAAGTGCCTATCTACTTCGTGTTGTTGGTAAAGGGAATAAAAGTAGGGAAGTTCGCATCTTTGAAGATACATTGGATGCTTTATGCCATGTTCGAAGTTTACGTAAACAAACAACAGAACTAGATGCATCGAGTACCTCCGCTTTTCTCCCTAAAGCAGATGGATCAAATTATCGAGCAGACTATCTCTCTTCTCTTTTGGCCAAAAAAATAGAAGAAATAAATTTAGATTTTCTGCGCTACCGACAGGATAGAATCACTCCTCACACTTGTAGGCATTTCATGGCTAATTACTTAATGGAAAAGGGTGTTGAACTAAAAAAAATAAGGGATTATTTAGGGCATGAATCTATCATGACTACAGAACGTTATTTAAGAGAGCGTACAAGACGTCAAAACTTGGCCACAATAGATATAGGAAATTCATTATTTTAGTAAGTATATATAATAGGAAGAAACTCGATTTAATGTTTCGATTTCTTCCTGTTTTTTTGCTCATAGAACTCTAAATATTTCTCTATCATCATAACATTTAAACTAATTATTACAAATAAAATTAAATTATGACTTATTATTAGTCATTAGGACACAATTTACCTTTTCTGTTTTACACTAACTTTATAAATCAGAAAGGAAAAGGTGATGATATGTCCCATCTAAGCAAACGACTTGCTGAATTGAGAAAAAAACAAGGATATACCCAATCCGATATATCACATCGCCTAAACATTGCCCGCACTACTTATGCAAATTGGGAATATGGGAAAGCTGATCCTGATGCAGATTCCATCATGAATCTTGCTGAAATACATAACGTCTCCATAGATGAACTCTTTGGGCGAAATGCACCACTTGAAAGTAAATTAGAATTAATTAAAGTAGCAATATCTGATCTACCTCCACAAAAACAGCATGAAGTGTTAGAGGTTCTTATTGATTACACCTATTTTATAAAAAAGCATTTTGCCAAATGAATGTAAAATTATTTTTCAGCAAATTTTATATTATACGTGAGTTAAATGCACTTGTATAGTATTAGCCTGTAAAAGGGGCTACACATTTTCAATGCCCCGCCCTCGCGGAAAAATTTTTGGAAACCCTTGTGTTATCAGTAGATTTGATAACACAAGGCCTTTTGCAACTTTACTAACAATATAGTTTATAATTTTGATTTAGTATTAGCTATCAGTTTGTGAATGATTCACAAACTTTTCCTGTATTTCGAATTTGATATTTAGGAAATATCCCTAAAAACAACGAATGCGATTGCCTCCTATGAGACAATCGCATTCTAATTATTTAAAGGTTACCCGATTCCACCACCAGGATCTCCCATTCTAGCTAATAATTGTTCTGAATCTTTTTTTACTAAATTGTTTGGTTGCTCTTTACTACCAGCAGCGGTGTAAATAATTCCAGCCGCAAAAACGATACTGGTTAATACAAATAATATTTTTTTCATATAGCACCACCCTCATACATTATACCATTTCCATTATATTCTACCACTATTTTTTTAGGGAATTTACTGTAGAACCTATTACCAGCACACTCAAATAACTCAATTGCTTTTTCGATTAAAGAAATATCATTCTTCGCTATTCCTAAATAGCAATATTGCATTGGTGTTAGAATGTTATTCTTCTTTTCTAAATCATTTAGGATTTCAACCGCATTTTTGTGATTTCCTTTAATAATTTCGAAAAACGCTTTTTCTGCTGGATGATATATCTCTATATTTTTCAATTCTTGCTTATTAACCAACTTAATAAACGCAAACGTATTTAAAATTAATTCTTTTCTTTGTATTTCTCTTTCAAAATTGCATGATCCAAGCTGTTCCAAAGCTCTATTTATATACTTAGATGCACTATCATAGCATTCAAAAGTATAAGATTCTGCTAAATATACAAATGCAGATGCCCTTAAAAGATTAAAACATCTCTCAGGATCTTCTAACTCTATAATCTCATGACATGTACTTCGTAAGTTTTCAAGTTTATCCTGAACCAAATATGAAAAAGACAAACATTCTTTAATTCTGCCAAAATAAGCAGCTTTTATAAAACTATCAGATACTTTTTCAATTTTTGGTAATAACACTTGAGCATACTCAGATAAGGAATTATACGTCTCTAAATCACACATCGTATAACAGGTTAATATCCCATATAAAATCTTCATCTCGTTGGTTTTGATTACCTTTTTACCCTTACGATTTTCAAGAGTATCTAATAATTCTTGTTTTGCAATGACACCACTGCTACGTTGCCACACTAATTCATATACATAAGCCCATTCACGATTCATTGCTAGAGATGAGTTTTTTTCTTGGTCAACTATTAGTTTAAGCAGCGCTAAATCACCTTTTATATTTGCGTATTCCATTGCAATCCTCAAGTTCTTCTTACTTGTTGTGACAGAACAGAAGGTGTGTAACATCTTTCTTTGTTTATTAATATCACCCGCATACAATAGCTTCAATAATTTAATTATATTCCAAAATCCAAATTGACTTTTCCCTGTTAAATTCTTCGAAAGCGTTCCTGAAGAAATGCCAATTATTTTAGCGATATCCTCTTGATTTTTCCTTTGGAAATCAATTTCATCAATAATGTTACTCAAGAATTTGTTTAATGTTTTTTCTGAAATTTTATCTTCTCTCTTAAGTGTTTCATTCATAATATTTTCCCTTCTAAAAAAACAAGAATTCCCCATATCCTTCAGTATATTTGTAACATCCAATATCGTTATATCCGATTCTAATATAAGCATATTGAAATAAATGTCGATTTTTGTCGATATAAGAAGATAATTAATTATGCAATTATGCATAATTGTAAGGCAATACAAACGAAAAGGACTCGAATAAATCGAATCCTTTTTTCTCTATTTCTTAACTTCAGCCCATTTATAGTTAAATTCTCCACCAAAATCATTTGTCACAATACCTTTTATAGAAGAGCGCTGTAAATACGATCTTCCTTGCTGGAATAAAGGCGCTACTGCCCCGTCTTCTAATAATATTTTCTCTGCTCGTTTTAATGTCTCCCAACGTGCATTTTCATCACCAGCTAAGTCTGTTTTCACTTGATGAATTAGTTCATCATATTGTTTATTTGAATACTTATCAAAGTTATAGCTACTATCTGTCGTGAATATATCTAAAAATGTGATTGGATCAGGGATATCGGGAGCCCATACATCAACACCTAAATCGTAATCACTATTCAGCAGCAATTGAATTTGCTGTTTGCGTGGCTGCGGTTTAACGTGCACCGTTAAACCATCTAAATTCTTTTCTAGTTCACCTTTTAAATACTCCGCATTTTTCTTGGCTATTGCATTATCACTTGTTAGCAACTCTAGTGTTACTTGTTCTTTCCCCAGTTCTTGTTTTGCCTTCTTCCAGTTTACTTTGGCTGTCTTCACATCATCTTTGACCAATGCTCCATTCTCTTTTCGGAAGTATTTTCCGTCCGGTCCTTTAGCAAAATCAGCTGGTATAAAACCAACCGCAGGAAGAGAACCATTGTTCAACACTGTATCTACAAAGGCTTTCTTGTTCATTGCATGACTGATTGCCAAGCGAGCATTTTTATTTTTTAATACATCATTTTTTTGATTCAAACGTAAAAACTGTACAGTAACTTCAGAACGTTCCTTGAAATCAGGATTATTTCTATATTTATCTACAAATTCCCCTGTTAGTCCTACACGATCAAGCTGACCTGATTCATATAGATTTATTTCTGTTGATTTATCTTTTACAATATCAAAGTTAATCTCATCTAATTTCACTGTTTTAGCATCCCAATAATTCGAATTCTTTTTCAACTGAAAACCTTGTTCATGCTTCCAATTATCCAATGTAAACGCTCCGTTATAAACCAATTGATTTGCTTCTAAGCCGTACTGTTTTCCTTGTGATCCAAAATACTTCTCGTTAATGGGTAAAAATGTTGCGAACGTTGTCAAATCGATGAAATAAGGGATAGGCTGCTCTAATTGTACCTCTAATGTTTTATCATCTATTGTTTTTACCCCAAGCTGATCTATAGGTAGCTCTTTACTATTAATTCTCTTTGCGTTCTTTATATCAAAGAATAAAAACGCATATTCTGCTGCTGTATCAGGATTCACAGCACGTTTCCAAGAGAATACGAAGTCTGCAGCTGTTACAGGTGTCCCATTTGACCATTTGGAATCTCTTAGATGGAATGTATATGTTTTATTATCTTCACTCACTTCATACGATTTTGCCACACCAGGAATTACTTTGTTATCTTCCCCTAGTATGTATAGACCTTCAAACACATTCCGCATTACATTCATTGATTCACTATCTGTTGCCTTAGTTACATCCATTGTTGGGATCTCTGCTATATACGGTAAATTAATGGATTGTTTTGTTTCATTCTTGTCAGTTGCCTTTGCTGTATTTTTAGTCTCGTTCTCTCCACTACTACAAGCTGTTAGTAGCAGGCTGGCTCCTATAATAGAAGCTACAATCGATGTAACTTTTTTAAACATCTTACTTTCTTCCTCTCTACATGTACGGTTCATATAATTAGATTATCTATATATAAAATTTTACAGAATATGAGAAGAGAGCTTTTCATTCTATAAATGTATTTCAGCCCTTTTCTCATATATGTAGCATCTAAATAACAAACCACTTATTACTTTAACACTAAAAACGTAGCACTCTAGAGATTATTGTGTCAATCACTAAAATTTATTTTTAGTAAAGTATGTGAAATTATTTAAATAAAGAATAAAAAAGTGCAGCATACGAATTTTACATTATTTATATCGTATCCATTTACCTTTTTGGGTAAATTATCCTTGTATAGTACTTTTTGTAAAACGGAAAATAGTAAAGTATTTAATTTTTTATAGGTAGGAATTAAATTCCATTATTAATGGAGGACTAAATACTAATGTATAAAATTGTAGAGGTTAAACTAGATGGAATTTACTGTTTCTTTTTGTGAATTTACATCACCAACACCTGAATCTAACATTATATTTGAGGAGGAAATTATGACTAATATCAAAAAGCTTGTGAACCAAACTTGGGACATATTTAACCAAGGTGGTACTTATAGAGATTTTATAATCTTGCGCTTAGACACCGATAGGAGTTTTACTGGAATTTTGTCAGGTAATGATGTTAATGGTGTATATAGGCCTCACCATACCATTTCGGGAAAATTGTACGTTTAGACACAATTTGGACACATTTTAAGCGTTTCCTGTACGTTATGAGACATCTGTCCAGAAAACCTTATGTTTATGAACAGAGGATAAAACTTAATAATATTAACGTTTTCTAGCTATAATCATGTCCATAAAGTGTGTAAATAAATCAATGTTCAATTAAGCTTAGGCTTTTATCTTTCTGAACATGTAGTTATTTCTAAAAAGGTTGTAACGCTAAGGTTTGATATCCCTTAGCGTACAATTTTTCCAGAATGATATGGTGACCCTTTAGAGCTTACAAATAATATTGAAGCCTCTCCCTCTATTTTTCTCTTGAGAAATAAAATCCCTAATATTCCCAATAAACAAATAAATATTTCTATAATTTCTTTATATTTACATTACTGTAAAAGGTGTTACAGTGTATCTGTACCATATAAAACCATTAAGGGGGAATTTTTTATGTTCAAGAAGTTCGCAATTGGGGCATTGGTAACAGGTATCGCACTAACGGGAGGGATTGGCTCTGCGTCAGCTAGCGTAATGGACACACCAGCACCTGCAAAAGTTGCAACAGCACTTCCATGTCCTGAATACATCGGTAACGGTAAATATGCACGCACTGTCCCGAAATTTGGTAGTAGCTTCGCCGAAAGCTTTACGGAGTATACGTGCCACGGCAAAATTAAATGGTACCTGAAATCTATACAGTCAAATGGGGCAGGCTATTATGAAGGTAGCGTTATAAACTAATAGTTACACAAAAAAGCCTCAGTTATTTGAGGCTTTTTCTTCTGTGTTTTGTGTTTAGGAAAGAAAAGCGCAAACTTGTTGCATTTAATAATGAAATGACCGAGAGTGCTAAAAGAGTTATCGCCACATGACATATGTCAATTTTATTTTTATTTTTTAATATTCAAATATTATTTTATCAAGTTAAACAAACTAACAATATTTGTGAAACGTGTTAAGGTTATTGTGTAAACAGAAAAAAATATTAAGAACGGAGGATTATGGAACTTATGGGGATTAAAAAACTATTATTAACATCTTTTATGTTCGGTGCAATCATCTTAGGATCTACGCAAAATGCTAGCGCTAATACAATTAATGATGACACTATCAAATCTCTTCCAGAAGGGGTGGAGAAATATTACCCAACAAACCCTGAACTTTTAGCGGATAAAAATTATGATGATTACAAGGATTCTGAAGATTCAATAATTAGACCTCCATATGCTGCAGCCCTTAAAATTAAAGAGCAACTTCCAAGAAATGTTTATCTTTCAACACAGGACAAGTCGCAGTCTACATCTAGACTACAACTTTATAGTGGCGACAATTTAGGTATGAACGTAGAACCCAAAAAATTTAATGAAAAAGGGCGAGGTACAATTGTTGGTATAATATATCGTAATGGTGAGTATTACGATACCTATGTATTTTATAATACAAAGAGATTCACTACTACCATAAAGACTGGTGATTTATCGCAATATTCATTGAGATTATACTGTGGAAACCCAAGAGAATTAGAAACTGGGTGTCAAGCAAGTGGAGTTATTTATCCAGTAAAATAAACTGCACCTAGGAGGTCTTTACCCCACTCAAAATTCAATACTCTTTCAGTACCAAAAAAGTTGTCAAAATAAAAAGGAGTAGCAAATGCTACTCCTTCACTAATTTTTTACTGGTGCTCTTTCAAAAACTGCTACGACTCTTTTATATCTTTTTTCTATAAAATCAACAATACCCAAACTTGTTATATACCTCTCAAACACTTCAGATTTATCTCTAACTAACCTTCAATTTCTTATCCATACACAACAAATAATCCCCTCAGACGAGCCAAGAGACCCTTTAAATGTATATCTCGTTATTTTTGTTCTCACTTCATCAGAAACCATACTAAGAGTATGCAAGATTGTTTACAAAAAAAGAATAGCGGAAACCCCTAGAATCCCCGCTACATCAACGATGTATAAAATCCTGTATACCAAATAAACAGACAAAAAAGAAGAATCCCTGTAGCTACAAGGATTCTATCAAAGTATTTGCTACCGAGAACGAAAATTATGTAAATAAGCTGTCCATATGGACAGCTTATTTTATTTTTTGCTTAGCGTGGTTTTTTTCCGAAATGCTGGCGGTACCCCATGCCCATCAAGCTAAAATTTTATAGTACCCCCAGAACGAAATTTTGTACTAACTTGTAACAAATGCTCATTTTTTCGTTTTGAGGTATTTGCATTTCTTAGTTTGATGGTGATGGGGGGTACCCTTACTAGAAAGATTGTCCCCGCGTGAACGTGAAGAACTTGAAAAATTTAAAAAAGAAGCAATGAAAGAACCACCGGATTTCTTTGAATATATTCAGTCTACCGAAAAAGATAATAAATGATACATAATGCCTCCAACAGAATATTTATCAAATTGATAACATATGTATCCATTTCGTTTTTACAGAAATTGTAATATTATAAGTATATGCATATAGAAGAGGAGGCATAGGTTCTATGAAAAATGTTAAGTTTTATGGGTTGATTCTAGCATTCATCTTGCTACTGGCAGCTTGTAGTAGTAATTCCTTTGAAAATTATACATCAAAAGCTGATAAGAACATTAAGGATAAAAAATATAGCGAAGCTATAAAGAATTATCAAGAGGCTTTGAAGTTGAAGGATGATAAGAAGATTAAAAGTAAGTTAGAACAAACCGAAAATTTAAAGAGAGCGCAAGATGCTTTTGATAAACATGAAATCGGGAAAGCTATGAATAATGTTCAAAAGGCAAAAAGTGATGAAAATAAAGAATTAACAAAGCAAGCCAATGCATTGCAAGGTGAGATTCAACAAGAATTTTTAGCTACATTTAATAAGTTGAACATGAATGATATTACTGGCGATGTAAAAGAAGCCCGTAAATCTTTAGATGATCTTATGGCTTGGATACAACAATCTGACCTATTAAAATCTCAAAAGGATTTTGTTGATACGTTACCTGAAAAAGAAGCAAGTATCTCTAAACTAGAGGAAAGTAAAAAATAAAGAAAAGAGGTTGCCTAAAAGTAACTATTCAGCGACTTTTGGGACAACCTCTTCTTTTTATTGTAGATTTTCAAGAAAATTTAGAATAAAATAAAAATATGGTCACCTACCTATTATTCACTAATGAAAAGAAAAGGGGGTAGCGAAATGCAACTGAAGTATGGGAAGCACATTAATATATTATCTATTGTTCTAACTTTGTTCTCTTTTTCCGTAATTGTAAGTTTCTCTACCTGGTTGAGTGGATATTCAATTCCCAACCTTTCTACAATGCTTAAGGTAACAATGTTTAGTGCATTTATTCTTGGAATTATAGGGTTTAGACAAGAGAAAAGCGCACTAGCGATTATAATTATGGGAATATGTGCCTTTGCTCTAGTCGTTCTATATACTTATGCGGTTATAAGTTTTCTTGAGCATTAAACACCATGAAAAAGAAACGAACATTTTTGTTCGTTTCTTTTTCATGGTGTTGGATGATTATTATAAAATAGCCTCTTCTAATGATTGAATGCTGAATCCAAGAATTGATTTTTGAGTGTTATTTTCATGATCTTTTACAATGATATATGGAACGCCCTGTACGTTAAAGGATTCAAACTCTTCTTTTCCTTCTGGGGTATTAGGGGTACCGCCCCATCGCTATCAAGCCAAGAAAACAGGTCACCCCTAGAACGAAATTTTCAGGCTTTCTTGTAACAAAGAAGCCTATTTTATCATTTTTGGAATGACTTTTTTTCTTGATTTGATGAGCATTAGGTTAGCACCTATAATATAAATATTTAAGAAATGGTTTAATACTGTTATTGAATTATGTTTTAGTTTCTGTTCGAATGAACCGCCATACTAAAAGTGATGCTGTTAAATAAGCAATAGTCATAGTTATGAATGTATTGCTTGCACTATTATACCAGCCTTCTGATAAATGAATGACAACACCCATAACTGCCACACCAACCAAAGCACCAATTTGTCGATTTGCATTCAAGGTTGCCCCAGCAATATTTGCATGGGACGGTCCTGCTGCTTGCATAACTATTGCAGTCATTGCAGGAACCGTGACACCTACTCCTAAATTGATTATTGAGAAAATAATTGCTAATAGCCAATAGGGCATAGATGGAGAAATGAAAATTACTAACAACAATGATCCAAGTCCGGCTGTAAATAGAGCCAAGAGCATAGGTAGTCTTGAACCTAGACGGGTAGCTACTTTAGCAAACAGAAGGTTGCCCACCACAAAGACCGCCATCATAGGCAATAACTGTAATCCGGCCATAAAAGGACTTGCACCACGAGCTTCTTGCAAAAATAGACTCAGCATGAAGATCCCACCAAAAAGAGAAAAATTGAGTAAAAAGCCTACCATATTTGCGGCAGAAAAACGAGAATCCCTAAATAATTGACTTGGAATAATTTGATTTTCTGTTTTCCGTTCTCTTGCAATAAAAAGGATTGCACTCAAAACCGCTATACTGGTTGAACTAACAATTGGAAGAGAGAACCACCCCATTGAAGGACCTTCAATTAGGGTAAAACAAAAACATGCTAATGTGATAATACCTAAACCATGACTAGTAAAATTTAATTTACCCTGTACACGAGGTGACTGAGCGATGATTCGGTAAGTAAAAAAGAGGCTAATCATACCGATAGGAAGATTAATAATAAAGATACTTTGCCATCCAGTCATATCTACTAGTACCCCACCGACAAAAGGACCTAAGCCTGCTGATGTAGAGACTATGGCTGCCCAGATACCAAACATTTTGGCTCTTTGTTTCTCATCTGTATAAGAAAGTGCAAGTAGACTAAGAGAACTTGGCATAAATAAAGCTGCTCCAGCACCTTGAAGAAGACGGGCTGCTATAAGAACATCGGCAGTCTGTGCCACAGCACATAATAGTGATGCAAGTACAAAGAAACATAAACCAAGTATGTAAATATTTTTTGCACCATAGCGATTGGCTAGTGAACCTCCCGCAAGTAAAAAAGAGGCAAATGTCAAAATATAGCCATCAACAACCCAGGTGATTCCAGTAAAACTAATTTCAAGGGAGTTTTGAATATCTGCAATTGCGACATTTACCACTGTAGTATCAAGTGTTGCCATTACAAACCCCATTGCTAGGACAACAAGTTTCCAAATACCAGTAGAAGATTGTGTTTGAATTTCGGATGCTTCCAGGTTTATATCATCAGTACGCTGTAATTTCATTTCTAACCAAAACCTCCATTCAGTTGCTTTCTTAGGTTTATAAAAAATTTATTTCACAAGGTGAATTAAAATTTAAGATCTTTACAATATAAAACAGTAATAAATATACAAATTGTGAAGTTAAGACAACAATTTGTATATTTATAAAGATTAATTTATTAGGGGGCGATTCTCACTTCGTTTGGATTGCATCACAACTCACGAGTTTTTAAGAAAAAACTACGATAGATTCCTAAAAATAAAGTTACGATTCGGTTTTATGAAAACTTTAATTCGTTAAAGTTTTCTCTCGAATCCACTTGTCCACTATTTCTACATCATAAAATCCTTCGATTTGTTCCATTAATGTTGCTAAGGTTTCTTCACTCATTGCTTGAGCCCACTTATCTTCTACTTTTTTCATGACCCTTGCTAAAACACAGTCTTCCTGTAGATGGGATTTTTTCGAATCAAAGACAGCTATATCCATGCCTTTTCCCTGATAAAAAGAACCTCTTCCTTCGACTGCTTGGAAAATATCATACAAATTAATCTCTTTTGGAGATCTTGCTAATGAAAATCCTCCTTTCGTCCCTGTTATTGATTCTACTAACCCTGCCTGTACCAGCGATCTCATCAATTTTTTCAAATAGGATGGGGATACATCTAAACGCTCACTGATTGCTTCTGAAGTTAGAGTAGTACGGTCAGGCACCCTTGTTAATAAAAGTAAAGTATAAACAGCTTGTTCCATTCCAGATTTTATTCGCATAAATTAACCTTCCTTAAAACATGATCATTTATGGATAATGATTATCCATAAATGATTTTACTCTTAAATAGATACATAGTCAATTTATAAATGGAAATTAAAAGCATTTTTTTCCAAATTCGATCAAGTAAAGTTCAATAACTAAACTGTTTTAGAATTAGAAAATAATGCAATATATCGAGATTATATAAGGATCTTTCCGCATTAATATCAAGTTAATAAAACAAAATCCCCCAAAAATGAAAAAGTACGCTATTCTTTCTGTAGAATCATAGGAAAGGATGGCGTTTTGTATGTCTATTTCTGTATCCGATGAATTACAACTATTTGCTCAAGAGATTCAAAGCTTTTTATCTCCAAATATCTTACGAGATCTTGCTAGAGATGTTGGTTTTGTACAACGAACCAGTAAATACCAAGAAAAAGATTTAGTCGCTTTATGTGTATGGATGAGCCAAAATGTCGCTACGACTTCTTTAACTCAGTTATCTAGCTGCTTGGAAGCATCAACAGAAGTGCTCATCAGTCCTGAGGGGCTGAATCAACGATTTAATCAAGCGGCTGTCCAATTTTTACAACACCTATTAGCTGAACTACTAACCCAAAAACTGGCCTCATCTATGCCAATTTCTTCTCCATACAATTCTGTTTTCAAGCGTATTCGTATTTTAGATTCAACCGCATTTCAACTCCCAGATCCCTTTACATTCGTTTATCCAGGTGCAGGAGGATGCAGCCATACAGCTGGGATAAAAATTCAACTTGAGTATGATTTGTTAAGTGGACAGTTCCTACATATTCATACTGGTCCAGGTAAACAACATGATCGCACTTACGGCTCTCTGTGTGCCCCAACTGTGACGGCGAATGATTTATGTATCCGAGATTTAGGTTATTTTCATTTAAAAGACCTTCAATATATACAAGACAAAGAGGCCTACTATATCTCTCGTATTAAGTCGAATACACGTATTTATCAAAAAAATCCTAACCCTGATTATTTTCAAGATGGAAGAATTAAGAAAGGTACAGAGTATATAAAGATAGATATGGAGACGGTCATGAACTCTCTTCAACCAGGACAAACATGTGAAATAGCTGATGCTTATGTAGGTATGATTGATAAAGTGCCAGCTCGTGTAATTGTTCATCGATTAACAAAACAACAGCAACAAAAACGATTACAAGATCAAGCTGTAAGAGAAAAAAAGAAAGGAATGAAGTATTCTTCTCGTAGTAAACGACTCAGTGGTATCAATGTATATATGACAAACACCCCTACAGATATTGTCCCGATGGGACAGGTACATGACTGGTATTCTTTGCGTTGGCAAATCGAAATTTTATTTAAAACGTGGAAGTCATTCTTTCAAATTCATCATTGTAAAAAGATAAAACGAGAACGATTGGAGTGCCATTTATATGGTCAGTTGATTGCCATTCTACTCTGTTCTTCTATCATGTTTCAAATGCGCCAATTGCTCCTCATGAAGAAAAAACGAGAGCTTAGTGAGTATAAAGCCATATATATGATTAAAGACTATTTTCTTCTTCTATTCCAAACTATACAAAAAAACACCCAAGAGCTATCAAAGGTGTTACTTCGTCTGTTCAATCTCCTACAGCAAAACGGGCGGAAATCTCATCGATATGAGAAAAAAACGGTCTTTGATATATTAGGTGTCGTTTACAATTCCATGTCTGATAATCAAGCCGCTTAATTCAAAAAAGTGAAACCCATTAGGGTTTATTTCGTATGCAAATCTTTCAATCACCTACATTTGCCCTTTAGAAAAAAGAAACAATCTCGACTAAAATTGATTTTGCATAAGCTTAGCTTGATAGCGATGTGGCGGTACCCCTTTTTCTGAACATGTATTCACCTAAAAAATGCTGCAATGATAAGGTTTGGTATCCCTTAGCGTACAATTTTCCCAAAATGATATGGTGACCCCATATAGTGAAAAAAGTGGTAAAATTACATTTGAATCTGGGCACTTAGAATTAAAATTTGAATTTACAGGTTACGTATTTACTGATGATACTAATCCTAACATGTTTACAATGGCAGGAATCTATAAAGGTGGCTTGCTGCCGCCAGTACCAGGAGTAGGAAATGAAAGATCATTTTTTGCACAAATAAATATATAACTACCTAACGAAGGTGTTTTTTGTTAATTGTAGTTTTAAGAAATAGTATAAGTAAAGGCGTTTAACAAATTCATATGAACTAGACTTGTTTTTTATTTTCTAAAGAATTTCTCCAATATACATCACTGGATGCTTTAGTGCAATTAACTAATAATGAGTGCCTCCATTGTTGGATGTACTCATTTCCAAAACTTCCACCATGCTTTCTTCTTTGCTGCCGCTATTTCTTCCTAGACTCATATATTGATTTTTTCATTTCGTTTATTGTTTCTATATTCATGACTTTTCGTTTTCCCTTTTTAAGGCTAATACATCACTGATTAGAAATAATAATAAAACCAATGGAACTATTCCTTTGATATTGCTAGTGTTTGCACTCATTTATTAGTTGTAATCCATAAAAATGAATAACCTTATATAAAGATTATATAATCATAATAAAAGCCGCACACCAATAAACTTCATGAGGTTTATTGGTGTTAAATTAAATTGCTAGAAATTCCATAGCAATGCTATTATATATCTATGAATAAGTAAAAGGATATTTAATATGACTAGGTGTAGCTACTTCCATTTTAATTGAAACTTCAACTATATACAGTAACACTTTTAATATAAGTAAGGGAGCGATTACTGTTGAAAATGACAAAAGGAGATGCAATACTCCGTTTGCTGACAGAAATTAAATTAGAGCTGAAGGAAACAAAAGAAGCTATTGAAAAATTAGATGAAAGATTAGATAAAATAGAAAAGCAAACACTTTCTACAAATTCATCTAAACCTGCTCTAAATACTCGAAAAGAAAAAGATTGGAAATATCCTTCTAAGATGAAATGAATTAGAGGGATATTTTTCATTTTAGAATATGTGGAAACAAGTAGAACATCTAGAATAACTACTTTTCATCATTTAATAGAGATGTTACAATATAGACTGTACGATGAACATGATTTTCTTTCTTACTACCACACAGAAATTGTCCCCTAGCTCTTGCTAGGGCTTTTTCTATGCACAGTATTAATTGCATCTTGAGTACACACACGTTATAATAGTCACCAAATTACATATAACGAGGTGCAAAAAATGAATAAGACAGAATTAACAAAAGTAGTAGCAGAAAGAGCAGTACTTACACAAAAAGATGCAGCTGCAGCAACACAAGCTGTATTAGATACGATAACAAACGCTCTAGCTAACGAAGAGAAAGTACAAATTCTTGGATTTGGTACATTCGAAGTACGTGAAAGATCTGCACGTACAGGACGTAACCCACAAACAGGTGAAGAAATGCAAATTGCAGCTTCAAAGGCACCTGCTTTTAAAGCAGGAAAAGAATTAAAAGAGGCAGTGAAATAATTTCAAATAGTGAAAAGGGTTAGATATTTATATCCCCCCTTTTTTTAATAGCCTTTTTACTCATAAAATAAAAAGCATCAATAGTAACGTATATCTGAATATATGTAAAGTTTCATATATAAACACTGAAATTAATGTTATACTAAGATTAACCAAGAAGCATCCAAGATTCTTTGATTAATCACTACATTTTCCTTAAATTAATATCAACAAGAAAAGACACTGTTTAGTGTCTCTTCTTTTATGTTTTGCGCCTTTAATCATTAGTAAGAGGATATATATCTATGCCCTCTTATTGCTGATTTGTATTAGTATTGCTGCTCCCACAAGCAGAATATCTGAAAGACACTCGTATAAGAGTGTCTTTTCTTTATGAAAAAAATATTTTTAAACAAAAACCCTTATAAAAGAACGCAAGTTCGTATATAATAAGAACAAACGTTCTTTTGATTTAGGGAGGAATAACCGTGTATGACTATTCTATCTTACCGAATAGAATCATCTTATGTGTGGATTTACGTAGCTTTTACGCTTCAGTAAGTTGCATCAAAATGGGATTAGATCCTATGCATACAAAATTAGCAGTAGTCGGTGATGTAAATAGAAATGGTTCAATCGTTCTAGCTGCCACTCCACCATTAAAAGCATTGGGTGTAAAGAAGATGGCCAGATTATACGAGATTCCTCGCAGAAAAGACATTCTTGTTGTAAATCCGATTATGGGAACATATATTAAATGCTCTAATTACATAACAAAATTAGCTTTGCAGTACGTTCCTATTGAGGATTTTCACCAATATTCCATCGATGAGTTCTTCATGGATATTACGGATAGTATTCATTTGTTTGCTAACGATCCCTATGAATTCGCATTGAAATTTAAACGTGAAATATATGCGAAAACACGAATCGAATGCACTATAGGGATTGGCCCTAACCCTTTAATGAGCAAAGTAGCTTTAGATATTGAAGCAAAGAAGAATCAAAATGGCATTGCTTATTGGAAATATGAAGATGTCCCAACAAAATTATGGAGCATACGACCGCTTAATACATTTTGGGGCATCTCGTACAAAACGGAAGAAAAGTTGAATCGAAAAGGAATACATTCTATAGGAGATTTAGCCAATTACCCTCTTAAATATTTAAAACAGAGCTTCGGTAAGATTGGAGAAGAATTACACTTACATAGCTACGGAATTGACTTTAGTCGCATTTCAGAAAAATATGTTCCTGCCACAACTTCTGTTGGGAAAAGCCAAATACTCATGCGCGATTACACAATAGAAGAATTTCCGATTATTCTACTGGAACATATTGAAGAAGTTTGTTATCGGCTTAGAAGACAAAATAAACTTGCTCAAACCATTCACTTTTCAGTCGGTTATAGCAAGAGTTATAACGGTGGTATTAGAAAAACACATACTTTAAGTCGTCCAACTAACCTAACAATGGATATTTATAAGATCTGTACATACTTTTTACATCAACAATATACTGGAGAACCCATTCGCAGCATAAGCATTTCTCTAACGAACCTAATCCAAGAAGGAGAGGAACAAATTTCTCTTTTTGATAACATAACGCAGCGAGAACAAGAAGTAAAATTAACAAAAGTAATGGATGAAATACGCACAAGGTTTGGGAAGAACAGCATATTGCGGGGAGTTTCCTACACGCATAGCGCCACAGCTAGATATAGAAACACACTGATAGGAGGACACAAAAAATGAGCAACGCTAATATGCCAAAGGGGCGCGGAATGGTGAAATGGGCTCCGTTCGCAGCATTAACACCCCAATTTGATGGGATTCGTGAAATCATTAGGGAACAACACAAAGTTACCCGTCCGATTTTAACAACTGAAGAAAAAGAACGAATTGAAAATATGTTATTATGTTCCTTAGTATCTGAAGAAGAAATAATGATCACATATTATGAGGATGGCTATTTGCTCTCTAGTTATATGACCGTTGTTGATATTGACCCTTCAAGTAGCGCTGTTGTATGTACAGATGCTTTTTATAACAAGATGAAACTGCAATTCTCTAATATAATAGATGTTAAATAGCATAAATTGATGTTATCAAGTTTAGATCATTTAAAGGAGTGTAAAAATGCAAGGGAATCAGATAAGAAAGAACGCCGCAGGAGCAATTATTCATAATAATATTAATAGCTATCCCTTTCTAAATATACCTATGATTATTAATGAGAAAGACGGATTGATTTACGAGGTATTAAGTGCTGGTTTTCAAGCTAATGATGCAGTACCAATGATAACAACGGATGGTTTTGCTACAACCAGGGTAAATACACCGATCGTAACAGCAAAAAATAATGATGGTAGTCTTCAAATATACCGCTTACCGTTAGAACTTGAATATTGGGTGATTTCTTGTATGCATGCTGCTTCAGAAGGAAAAAAACCATTTCCTTGTAAAGTCGCTTTTGGAATTATAGACACAAAATTTTTTGCAGAATTTAAATGAAAAGGTCTGCTTATTTAGCAGACCTCCCATAAATTATAGGTTAATCCTTTTTTGCTTGTTTCAATGTCCAGACATGCGTAGAAGCGTGGTTTTGAATACCTTATTAGAATAATAAAAGTTTTATGGGATATCTTTCCCAATAAATGATGTCCACAACATATCCTAATATTTTCAATCTAAATATACTTTAGATTTTTTATCATATATCATATGATGCTATTTATTATATATTTAATAGCATCCACCATGCCTTGCTGAAACTTTTTACTTTCAGTTGGAACTTTTATACCAATTGGTGTTAATCCCCTAAGAGATAATTGTTTATTCTCACGGGGATGTAAATTAGGCACAATAATAAAGTGCTGACCGCCTATACTATTGTGAATGTCCCTATATATTTCCTTAAAATATACATCTTTAAAAGAAAACCCAATAAACAGCAAGAATTTACCAGACATAATTCCATTTAGGAAATCTTTCGTTTTTCGATCCGCATACAAATCATTATAATCATTTTTCGTAACAACCATTGTTTTAGGCCTTTCTGCCATACCGTGAAAATGAACAACTTGCTTTTTACCTTTATTTAAATGATTCTGTAGATTTTCTATATCTTCGATTATCTTAGGAGAACTATAACCATCCTTCTCTTTATTCCTATATACATCTAATGCATTATCATAATTTGTAGTCAGTATAAAACTAGAAGCCAAATTCATAATATCCCTAATGTTATGCTTACTTTCATCTACTTGATCATTAAAATCGCTGTCTATTTTATTCGTTATATATGTTTTTATTTTATCCTCAGTATTTAAAGTTGGTGAATACTCAAGTATTGTATCTACAGCACCTAGGAAATCACCACTATTAATTAAACCCTCACAGTACTCTTTATCTATTGCTGTATGAAGCTTTTCTTTCATACCCCAAATTAATCCATACCAATCAGGAAGACCAAGTGGCTTTGAGACGCCTGCTCCTAAAAATGGGACTATCTTATCGACATTTTCTTTCAATAACAAGTAGTTATCCATATATTCTTCTTGCAAATACTTTGTTAGCATTTCCTCTTGTTTAGAATTTACCATCTGTATAAACTCCTCTCTTAATTCAAATATTTCTTTAAAAAAATGGGATGGACTATCTTGGATTTTCTGCTCACAGAACTCACAATCTTCGTTTAAATCTTCTACAATATCATGTTCTTCATGTTTTAGACATTCATAGGCATAACTTTTTTCAAATAAACTTTCTTGTAATAAGTGTTTCACAAGAAAGTTTATTTCTTTTTCATTTAATTTTGCATGATAAAGATCTTCTTTTGAGAAAGGTTGCATATTAACTGTGTTAATTAAAGTTTCAAGTAAACTTAAAACCTCTTCTTGTGACTTGAGTAATTCCTGTTTAGCGGTAATGATTAAGTTCTCCAATGACATGATATATAAACTCCTTGCCTAGTGATTTTTTCTGTAAAAATACTATTCTAAAGGATGTCTGCTTAGCATAAATTGTAGTCTGTGAAACCAAACAATTATCTGGGTTAGTATTTCTAAAATCTAAAAACCAAGAAATAGACCATTCTTCTAAATCAGATGATTTTTCAAATTCAGTATAGAGGCTATGAAATAAATCTGTATAGGCAACGGGAATTTTAGATCCTCCGGATTGTGCAGCCCCTTTACTAAATTTACTGGAAATAAATTTTATTCTTGTTGGATACCCTTTTAGAGGTATCTGTTTTGCTATTTTTACTATGTCCTGTGTTTTATACTTTTTGCTTATAAAGGCAGAACATAACATCGACTGTATTTTCATTCCAAGCGGAGCAGTATTAGTTTTAATAAATGCACTATCATTTGGGAATAGTTTTCTAAGAATAGTTTGGACGCTATCCTTTACCTCTTCTTCTGTGGCTTTTAAAACTTCCTCATGGATGTCTCCCAATAGATTATGTAAAAGATTGGAACATAGATTATACATTCCTTTCCTATCTGATTTGACATCTATATTTTCTAGATTAATTAAAGGTTCAACTATTAAATTTTTAACCGTTGAATACAAGCGATTAAAAGATTTTGGATAATCATCATATTGATTCTCCTCATCGTTTTTTTTAGATTCTGCCTCTTTTTCATTTTCAATATCTTTTATGTCAGTCAAATTTCGAATCATTGTTAAACAAGTACCATTTTCAAAATTAATATCTATTCCCGCAATAAAGTATCCTATTCTTGTTCCTCTGGGTACAACTTGAACAAATAAAAATCTAGCAGTTTTTACCTTATCTCCATTAGTAGTATAGTCATAGCCTGCAATAAATTTAGTACCTAAAGCCTTTATGTCTAACATATCCATTAAATAATACTTACCATCATTCATTTTAGAGAGTAGCGCTTGTGGTATTCTTGTTTCGTTATTAAAACTTTCTAAAATTCGCTTTACTTTCATGTTAAAAGTCGAAATCTCTAATGTGTTTTCTGTAACATTAAATCTATCAACAAATATATTTCTTAATCTGCTGTACATTATATGTTCAAAAAATATTGTGTTAAGTAAATATCTATCTTGTGGATTATTTCTAATTACTTCTTCAAAATACGTACTCAATTTCTTTTTATCCTCAATTTTTATAGAAGAACTTAATTTTTCATTCGCTTCTTCTATAATCTTAGAAGAGTCTACAAACTCCAAAAACTTGTGGCCAGTAAATACATAATTTGTCGTCACTTAATTCACCTTCTATTCTTGTTATATAGATATCCTTATTTTAAGTCCATATCCCTAACAGGAGATACTGTGCTAGTTACTTTACATACTATATTGTTTTGTAAACCATCAATTGTTTAATACTCAACTGAAGCATGATATGCATTGTAATATTACTTTAATGTTTTTAAATTATTTAAGATAGAAGCGAATCCCAATACTTTTTGTATGCCCAAAATCCTCATTTCAACTGATTCTAGAAATTCTATAAATTCATTCTTAGTAAACTTTCTTTGTACAATTTCTAACTCTTTTAGCTCTTGCGAATTTTCAACCTCATCAAATCCCTTGTGTAATGTAAAGTAAAGAACTCCACCGTCTCTAAAGATTTCATAAATAGAGTGCAAGGTGCTTTCTAAGTGCTTATTATATTCAGTGGCATCTTCACTTTTATTTACCATTGTTAGGCAATCAAAGAAACGTAGTTTATTCACTATCAAGATATCTTCCTCTATTTTTTTATATGTTGGCGTCAGATCGTAGTTAGAATACTTCTGTAATCTTTTTTCTTCAACTTGTTTTTTTCGCATTTCCTCGGCATCCGGTATTAAAAATACACCTTTTTTTATTTCTTTAAGTACACCTTGCTTTTTTAAAGCTAACAATCTTTGTTTACTAATTTCAAATCTATCCATAATATCTCTTGAATCCATCGTATATTGTTTAACGATTCTTTCTACAATCTCTGTGCTATTAATTTTTAGGATTAATGAGAGTTCTTCCAGATCAATAAAATTTGTCATTACAGTCCCTCCTGTTTACAAAGTAAATAGATGTTTACTGAATTGTACTATATTCTATTTACTTTGTAAACAGTTTTTGTGTTAAATTATGGTACGTGAAATTTTATAATTCAATTCTTTTTTAAAATTTATATAGTATTCTATATGGATTATGTGTTAATATATAAGTAGAAAATTTGTTTCCATTGTTTATACTCTATTGTACGTAGCGTGAAGGACAAACCTTACGCCCAGTTAACTCGGGCGAGGTTTGTCCTTTTTTTATTTTAAGGAGGAATTTACTATGAAAAAAGTCTACAAAATTGGAGCAGTTATCACAACTTTATGCGTTGCATGTATCGCAATCTTTACTTTAACTAAGAATGAATCAGTCAAAACAGAAACTATAACACCAGAAAAAACAATTGTATCTGCTGCAGATGTAAAAGGATCACCTGAGAATATAAAAGATATTTCAAAAGAAGAATTAAAGCAAAAAATACAATCCCATGAAGAGTTCATTGCGTATTACTATCAACCTACCTGTCATTTTTGTAAAAAAGCTGCACCAGATATCAATCGTATGTCAAAAAAGCATGATAGAACCATTTATCGTATTGATATCTCTACACCAGAAAATCAAAGTGCCTTTCAAGAGTTCGACATTCCAGGTACTCCAGTTGTTGTAGCTTATAACAGAGGTGAAGAAGTTGAACGTTTAGAAGGAGCTGTTTCAACTGCTACATATGATGGATTCTTTGCAAGACGTAATTCGAGCGCTAGCTAGTATAGTGCTCGTTTTTCTTTGTAAGAAAGGAGAATTAACATGCAACAAAACGCCCGTATTCATTCTTTAGACATAATAAGAGGTATCGCCATACTATGTATCCTATTTGCGAATCTACCCACTATGACGGGACTAGATCCCTTTAATCAGGCAGGTTACACCGGTACAGATAAAACGATTCGTTTTTTAGTAGATTTGTTTATACAAGCAAAGTTCTACACTATTTTCGCATTCTTATTTGGAGTAGGATTTTATATCTTTATGAAAAATACAGAAGCAAAAGGATATCATATGTATAAGCTATTTACCCGGAGACTATGTATTTTACTAGTCTTCGGTTTACTCCACTTCACATTTCTATGGTATGGAGATATTCTACATGCGTATGCTATAGCTGGATTTATTCTATTGTTCTTTTATAAGCGATCTACTCAGCTTATTTTTATAACTGGTTGTAGTTTCCTAACGGTTAGTTATGTATTACATATTATTGTATTTTTACGAGCAAGTTCTTCTATTCCTGAAGTACCAAATTACTATCAATATATGTTCACAGGTAACACTACCAATCACACTGTAAATCTATTTATACATTATTCTCATCAAGTAAAAGCACGTCTTTTCTTTCTAATGACTCAGGAATTCCAGCAACTACTAATAGGAATTCCGGAATATATAGGCTTATTTTTAATAGGGTTATGGGCTGGTAAGAAAAATATTTTTAAAAGGGTACCGGAATTAATAAAGAAAATTAGATTTTTACAGTGGAGTTCGTTATGTATCTCATGCCTTTTCTCTTATCCTATTATCTACTACTTTATAAAAACGGATATCTACTACTCTCAAGATATACAACTATGGATTCTATTTGGAGGGAAAATGCTAGCTATATTCTATATTTGTACCCTACTTAGAGTGTGTGAGAATAAAAAATATATAGAGTGGCTGCAACCCTTTATGAACGTAGGTAAATATGCTTTAACGAATTACATTAGCCAAAGTATACTAACTCTTGTCATTCTTTCTTTGTACTTTAAAGATGTCTCACACGTATATTACTGGCAACTATGTATCTTCGGGTTTTTAATTATATTTGTACAAATACTATTCAGCAAAATTTGGAGTAAATATTTCCGCTATGGTCCTATTGAGTGGGTATGGAGAAAAGGAGTTTACAAGAAATAGGGGCACTATATCATTCTGATCCTATTAAACATTAAAAAAAAAGTGCAAAATCTATCAACAGATTTCGCACCAAAAACAGATAAAAAATACAGTCACTAGAAACATAGGAGAGTGTTTCACCACTTATTATAAACCATATCTTTACATTTTTGTGTTGTAATTTAAAAATATGTAAAGATTCATCATTTTGTTTTTGAATTTTCTTTTTATCTAAGTTATACTAAACTACAAAGAAACAAATCTCCTTTAGGCCGTCAATAATTATGCTAACAACACACACCAAAAAAACCAATTCCCGTGTAATGGAATTGGTTTTTTGGTGCAATTCAGTCAATACAGCAACTTGAACCCACATTTTCAAATGTAGTCTTATTAATCTTACCATAATTTTAGAATTCATAAACATAAAAAACTAAATCACTAGTAAAATGTGCGAATCCACTGCTTTTTCATCAAGAAATTTGGAGTATAACAACAATTAAGTTCATACTAGCATGAACAACAAATGATACTAGTAGCCTATTAGTACGCACATATACTACAGCTAGTATAAAACCAATTAAAAAATATCCAAATACAAATGGAAAATCAAAATGCATAATAGAAAAGAACAATGCGCTTATTAGTATGCTCCAAGTTTGCTTAAACTTGGACATTAAAATGTTTATGGCCGCATAACGAAAAACAAACTCTTCTACTAACGGTGCAAGAAGAACAATTGAAATAAGTGCCACTGGAGATATGGCTGCAGCAGCGACTGTATTAGACGTATTTGCTGATTGCGTAGTTAGCTGAAATACACTTTTATCTAATACACTACCAACCACCTGCGCAAAAAATACGAATATGATCCCAACTAAAATCCACATGAATGATTTTCTTGATATTTTAATCGATAACTTTGGATCCCTTATCAATTCTTTTCTATATATAAGAAAAATGATTATCAGCATAAGTGAAAAACCAATTAGTTCCCAATGCACAAGAAGTTGTTGAATTGCTTGCTGTTGGTTTCCCTGAATATCATACCAACCTGTCTTTGCTAGCAAAAGTACACCTATTATCCCTACAAATTGTGTCATAACAAAATAAATCAAAATGACGAAACCCGATTTATATTTAATACCACTACTCATATTCTTAATTCCATCCTCCACTTTCATTATGTTTTCGCTACTGCTAATCGCAGTAACAATAAGTAAAAAAACTTTTATAAGTCTGCTTCAATAGCGCTCTTTTTTACTTACCCAAAAAATATCCGTACATAAGGTAAGAATATTTCTTTCATTATGATTTTTACATACGCTATGTTAACAGTATTTCTAACATATATTTCTCAATACCTAGCACCTAGAAATTAATCGAATTCATTGATACTATATTGGTAATCATTGTTTTCCTCTTATGCACTTTTGTAGAAGGGCCTGTTATCCTTTTCGGGTCCTTTTAATTTTTTATTAGTATTTCAAACTTAAAACATTGTAGTTTCATATTCATTTATAATGGAATTTTAGAATAATAATAGTGGCATTTTGGTATGCAATATTCTTTTTATAATCATTTTTCAGTTCCCTCAGCATTACAATAACACTCTTCTTCCACCTCGTTGCACTGATCACAAATCTTTTGAACTTCAAAACCCTTAAAATCATAAATTGGTTGTACTTGATATTTTTTGTTGCATGAATCGCATTCTACCTCGTGGTTACCACTTTCCCATTTAGCGTGACAATCTTCTACAAATGACTTACAATACGGACATTGTTGAGTTTTTAATAGTTCCACCTCTCATTCCTCCTTTTCGATTAAACTGTTGCTACTTCTTTGCGATAGTCAGCTACAATATTTCCATTTTCATCGTAATAAACTGTTTCATAATACGGATGACAATTATAGGAAGCCCACGGATCACTATAAAAAGCGACCTGTAAATTTAATCCCGATGTACTTCCAACAATAATTCCCGCTTGTCCACATACTTCAACTTTCATGCCTCGATAAGCAAACTTGATCCCTCTTAACTCACACATACGTTCAAATTGCTTTTTATCACCAAACATACATGTAATATCAGCAGTTCTTACTTTTCTACATCTCACATATTTCAAAAATGTTTTAAAATCCGTTTCCCAAACCCCATCTTGTAAGTACTTATAAAATTGATACTTTGCTTTACCTGGCGTTTCTGCTAATTCTGTATGTTTAAATTCCACGTCACCATCTAACCACAATTTGTAACTATTCATTTCTGGCTCCTCCTTTTGTATCCAAATAACGCTTTTGTTAAAAATCTAGTGTTTATATTTTATTTTTTTTATTTAGTGCAGAGACTATTTCGTATTTCAACATACTCTCCACTATCTTTTAATGCTTGTAATGATGTATCGTTTTCATCAATAATTGCATGGCCACAACTACAATCCCAATGAATGACCGTTTCACATCCGCAAACAAGGCATTTAGGAAGTCTATATTCAGGGGTTTGATAGTCTTTCTTATCTTTGTATGTTAGATATGCTCCTTCAAATAGATATTTAACATCCCTGTCTGTCATAGATACCAATGAGCTACCGATGACATCAAAACCCATTTTTTTGATAAGAAACTCTACCCTTTCCTTCCTATTTCTCGGCTTTTTTAATTTCTTTTCACGGTTTTCACCTTCAAATATAGCAATTTTCTTCTTACTTGTTATTCTCTTATAGTGGTTTGTTTTTACACGTTCAATTAGTTCACCTTTACACGTTTCAAATAGATAACAAGATCTTGTAAACGTCTTACATTTTAAAATCTCACCGTTTCTGATATCTTCGTAATAAAGACCTTCTTTCATAAGCTCACCCCCGTCTTATGCTTGTGTCTCTTTTAATTCCATCTTCAATTTCTCTTGAAACCTCACAAATGTTTCATTTGAAAATCGAACAGCTGCACTTGGATATTTGTACTGAAAAAAACCGTCGTCAAATTGTATCTTTGTTTTGTCGTACCAATATTGAAATGCTACTTCATTTGAGTACTCTTCCAAATCAACCTTTAATTCCTCAATAAGCTTCCATTCTGTCCTTGCATCATCTTCTGTAAAGCGCCCTTCTCTGCGATCATATAGCAAATTCTTTTTGATATAAGTAATGGTTCCTTCAATATCAACCACATCTTCTTTTGCAATTTTGCAAAGTATCTGATCCGGTCTTCGGCTAATTAAGTATTCTTCTATACTTTTGTTTCTTCCTAATGAAAACCAATGAGCAAAGTTACCGAAGTCTGTAACAGCTGTAAAAACTCCGGATTGATCGTATAAAAATACCCCCCATCCTTCTCCATCTACTGACGGAACTGTATAACGATATGCTGCTGTTTGTGTCATTCTCATTTCTCCTTTTTTGTATGTAAATAAAGACTTTGTACAGTTATTTTGTTCTCCAATTTTTGTAGGATAAAGCTCCTTGATAATACGTAAAATCAACTCTGGGCAAAAGAATCCCCAGTTCCCTTCCGTCTTGATGAATACCAAACCAAACACCTTCATTTTCCCATGTATCCCGTCCTAATCGAATTTCTTTAAATCTACTTACATACGGGTACAAAAATCCCTCTAAATAGGATTCATACGTATTATGAAACATTGGAAAATATACAGATACATCGGACATAGGGTCTTTATATTTTTCCTTATAATATTCGTAAAACTTCTCTCCCTCTATATCTAAAAAGAATTGAAATTCGATGCTTTCTTTCCCTTCTGGTGGAAATAATACATATATATCTTTAAACACTATCTTCCTCCTACCTCTTTTTAAATGATATATATTGATTTAACAATTATAATTCCATAGATATGTTTCAAACCTCATGCAACCTTCAAATGCTTTAATCCCATTTCAAGCGCACCCGTTCCACCAAATCCCGGATTAAATAATAGTGGGACATCATACTTCTTTGCGAACTCTTTTGCTACATCAATTGATACATGGCCACATGCACCTTTTTGAATGACAATAACATCGCATTTTTTTATGACACTTCGAAATGTTTTCTTTACGCCTCCGTGATTTTTCCCATCATGGAAAATAACCTGGCAGTCTCTTTTTTTGGCCAACTTCTCTAACGTTCTTCCATTTGATCCACCTAAAACTAGAATTGTACTCATTCCCACTCATTCTCCTTATCTTTCTTCTTTATATATGTACTTGGTGATGTTAATAACACAAGTGTACAAGCAACAATATTCATCAAAACAAAACAAACTATTATTAAAATAATGAAAATCGGTGACAACAAGATGAGAATAAAGCCACTTACTACCAAACAGATAAAAATAAAGCCATTACTCATGTCTTCGTAACCATCTAATCCTCGTACAATATTCAAACTATGCATCCATGCTGTGATGCTATCCCAATTTTCTATTAACAGATAGCCACCACCCAACAAAAAAGCCCATCCAAGCAACGTTCCTAATAATCCGGAATTTCGTCCTATATAATATCCCGAAACAAAATTCGCAGCTGTTCCAATTAACATTCTCATTTGTATTCCTCCATATCCATCTCATTTTAGCGTTATATACAAATTTCGTTTAACTATGATTTTATTATATCAGAAAATTATGAATATTCAATAAATAATTTTAGGTACTCTTTATTTTTTTATAAAAGGGTTGTGTTTTTCTCCACAACCCTCACTTTCTTCTTAATCCACGGGTACTTCTTCTTCTCCATGTGGAATTTGTTCAATTGGTGTTACAATTTGTGCATACTGATTTACTTGCATTTTAAATTGTCGTGGTTCCAAGAAATTTACTTGCTGTATTAAAACCTCAATATGAAATGTATCTACTTTTTTTCCACGGTCAATTTTGGTAATTCGCGCATTGTAAAACTGATCCCCATTTAAGAAATATCGTTGTACAGCTTCTGCAGCCAGCATACGTTCATTACTTGTCATTTTCATTGGCTCAATACCAAATCCAGCCTTTGTAAATAAATACGGTACATCATAACTACCATTAGAAATCTTTCGTAGTAAATCCTCAACTGTTTTTGTTTTCGCAATATATTCTTCTTCTTTTGTCTCAAACCCCTTTGGTTTGTCTCCTAATATCTCGATTTCATCTTGATTTACTTGTTCTTCCTCTTGCGATTGTGGTTTCAGCATATAATCATGAATGGTATTATAGGCGGCAACAGCTACCACTAGTACGATAATCCCTAATATGGCCAAGTACTTACGAGGCATATTGGATAAAATGTTGATTATTTTCTTCATCTACTCGCATCCTTTATCAGTCTATTACATTACGGATTTGCGACATATGTTGCCCTCTTGCCGTATAGTTTAGACCTGTAATTTGTACACCCTTATTATCACCAATATGAATCATTTTCTGATTCCCTAAATAAATAGATACATGGTTAGGATTTTCATAGAAAATTAAATCTCCTGGTTGTGCCCGACCGATATCTGGCACCTGTTTTCCTTGTCCAATTTGAGCACCTGTCCAATCTCCTAGCTGGACACCTATACTGGTTTTAAACACATATTGTGTGAATCCAGAACAATCGGCACTACCTGCAGCTGGATTTCTAGCACCGGATACATAGCTCACTTTCCCTTGTCCAACCCATTTTTTTGCTTCTTCCAATACCTTTTGTCGTTTAGCATTTGCCATTGTAGGAGCACCACCAGATGATAGACCTGGATCATCATTTTTCTTAAAGAATTTCATTGGATCGGTTGGTTGGTCATTAATACGAATTTGGAAATCTAAATGGACAGCATATCCATTCATATTAAGTAAACCTGTTTTTTTACTATAATTAGAACCGCCCATCTCCCCGATTATTTGCCCTTTTGTTACCATGGTTCCTGGTGCGACTAATATTTTACTTAAGTGTAAGTAACGAGATACAATACCATTTCCATGGTCTACATAAACACCTAGACCACCACCATTTACATTTCCTGTTTGGGCTGTTACAATACCTACTTCCATTGACCATACAGGGTCTCCAGCTTTTCCGGTGGTCATGGCCCCAATATCTACAGCATTATGTTGTATTCCCTTACGAACTGCATCAAACGTATCTGTAATACGACCTGATTTCGTTGGCCATTTCCAACCTTTATCAGAAATCCATTCGCCAGATGCATCTGCCACACACCCTAAATCTTTGTAATATTTCAAAACTTTGGAAACGTAGGTGTAATCGCCGTAGCACGCGTTAACCTTTGTCCTGAAGTTATTCGGATCGGAGCAACCAGCTGGGTTTAAATGATTCTTACTTCTTGAGAACTCAATGGCTGTTTCTTCTGAATAACCACCCTTTGCTAATGCATAGCTAATGAATCCTGACCCGAAGTTATAAGATTGCAAGGCTAGGGCTATATCTCCATTCGACTGCCCTAAAACATCTTTAAATTCTTGTACGCCTGCTTCAATAGAAATATTTGGATCTTTAATACACCCTACACGTGCATTCCCTTTTACACCTATACAAGATGGGCTCATGTCTCCATAATGCCCCTCTGAAGCCTGCATCGGGTCATTTCCTGCTCCACCTGATTCCTGCATCATTTGGGCAGCCAAAATACCAACATATTGAGCAACACCATGTTTTTCTGCCATTTCTTTAATTTTAGGAAGGTACCCTGTAACTTTTGCATTAAGGTTAACAGGCTCTCCGCCAGGACTCACATTACCTACACACATACCACCAATAAATCCACCAGTAGTAGGAGCAAGATGTCCATACATACCTTCTAACATCCCGGCTTCTAATATCTCACGCGCACGCTCTTTTTGACTTTTACTAAACTTTGCGAGTTCCATAGCTTTCTCTAGCCCATGGGAAGATGTTGTCACTTTTTTGCTTCCACTCGCATTAATCTCATCTATTTTTTTCTTAAAATCTGTATCTCCTAATATCTTTTTTACATCTGGTCCAGAGTAACTTTCAGATTTTGTTTTTTGCATCTCTTTTTTCTTTTTTTCACAAGGACCATTCGGTCCCGCCTCGCATACCTCTTTTTCCGTATATTCTTCATATTGGATATCCAAGAAATATGATATAGCATCATGCGGATCTTTACCAGTTAAATCATTATCATATCGCGCCATGTCAAAGGCGACAACCTCTTTCCAATCCACATTCAGAGCCATTGAGACTTCCATATATTTTTTTACTTGTTCCTCTGTCTTACCTTCATCATCGGTAAAAGGTACAAAAGAGACTAAAATCACACACACAGCAATAATTACTCCCATAATCAAAGCGGCAGGTACTCCAACCGCTGCCACAACAGCACCCACAATTTTTAATATACCTGCTTTTAGCATTTTGGCAGCAGCTTTTGCTGCCGCCCTTCCTGCTTTTCCTGCCAATTTTGCCATCTTCCCGCGCGCTTGCATCCCTTTTTTCTTAATAAAGTGGGAAGCTACATCTTTTAAAGGATTACTTTTTTTCTGTTCATTTGGATCGTTAGGATTTTGACTCATAGACTTATCACACCATATTTTCCATTTTGAGAATTTCTTCCTCTTCGCTGTGCCAAGCGAGGGTTTGGCGCAAATGGAATCAGATTTTGTGGGTCATGTTCTGATAAATTTAAATGCGTCTCTGTACGGACTACTTCGTCCTGTGTTTGTGTTACTAAGATTTCTTCTCTTGGCTTAATACTACTGTCTTTCACTTCACAAGCTCTTTCTATCCTTTGGTTTGCTTGTAAGCGCGTATCTCCTTTTCCAAACGGCGAAATACGTGACACTGTACCGTCTGTTGTTGTCGCAACCATATAACTACGATCTCTTTCTACCACCATTTGTACATTTTTATAACCACCTTGGTCTAAATCAGACATATAGAAGTGACCATTGTCTACCTTGTGATTGACCGTAAGTGGTGGTTCATTAAATACCGGTTTCTGTTGTAACGGTCTTTGATTTTGGTTTCCTACTAATTGATTTGGATTTACATTGATCGAGCGATTGATATTGATTTTGCCACCACTTGAATCTTGTATATAAGCCGGAGATGCTTTCGCACCATTACGATACTGCGTTAATTGTCCATCTGAAATATTTAAGTCCTGATATACGACTTGTCCAGATCGTATACTGCTATCTCCACTACCATAACGAGATACAACTTGCGTCATACCACTAGCGTCTTTTGCTTCAATCCAAGATTTATTATTTGTCGTCACAAGACGTACTGCACCTTTTACAACCGATTGCTCGCCTGTATGATCTGTTGTTGTCGGTACCATCTGTTGAATTTCCTGAATCTCTTTTGCTTCTGTACGAACTGCACTGTTATAAGGATTATGTTTACTTACCATACGTGCAGTTGCTTGATAAGCACCTGCACCACCAATCACACCTGCAGCGTAACTTAATCCTTTTGTCACATTGTAATGACGTTCTGCTGCATTCCCACCTAATGATGTATTAACAGCAGCAGTAGTCCCACTTATCACTCTTTGTATTGCATTCCCTCCGGATTGTTGTACAGCACTCGCAGCACTAAAGTATGCATTTGATACTGTATCAATGCGATCCGCAAGCATAAGGTGTTTCGCACCTTCCATTACACTCATGCCAAGTTTTGTACTTTGCTGCGTCATACGTCCCACTGCTGAAGTTGGGATAGACATTTTACCAGCGCTTTGTGCAATATTTGTTACACTTGTTGATGCATCTGCATAAGAGCGTTCAATTTCCGCAACAGAAAGATCTCCTGCACGTGCGATACTCGCTTGCGTTTGTGTCGCCGCATATACAGCTTTATTGATTGCTCCACCTGTTGCAACGCCATGTGAACGAACACCTTGAATCGCACTAGTAATTCCAGAACCTACTTGTTGACTCACCGTTCCAAGACTTGCATGGCTTTGTAATCCTTTCGTTAATTTCGAAGCAAAGGCATCTTTATTAATATACGATTGATTATGTAGACTCTTACCACTCGTATCTTTCGCCTGTACGGGCATCGCTCCCGCCTGTACTGCCGCTTGTTGTGCGACTGCTTTAAATTCATTTCCTTTTTCATTCAGGTGCGACTGCCAAGCTTGCTCTTTTTGTGGTTGAGACATAGTTGGAGACAAGTTTTTCATAAAGCTTGCCTGTTGTTCTGCTGCATAGCCTTGTTTAAAGGATTCTGTAGAAGCTTGTACCAGGTTCCCAACATTACTTACTTGTTTTGCTTGCTGGCTTCCTGTTCCACTTGTCAAACCGTGCGTTTTCACGCCGTTGATTGCCTGCTGAATGCCTGCCACACTAGATACACCCATAACATTTAAGCCAGGATTTTTTTGTAACTGTTGTGATAAATGAGCAGCGAAAGCTTTTTTATTCGCATAGTTTGTACCGTCTTTTTGTTGTACAATACCAGCTGATTCCGCCGCTTGTTGCGCATGATTTTGAAATCCTTGTACTTTTTGATCTAAATGCTTATTCCATGCTGCTTCTTTTTCTTGTTGCGGCATATCTGCAGGGAATTGTTTCATGAATCCAGCCTTATGGTCTGCACTATACGCTTTCTTAAATGCAGCAGTAGAAGCACCGACAAGAGCACCGACTTGTCCCATATTTTGATGGCCACTTTCTAACGTTTCTCCTTTTACATCCTCGACTGCTTTTCCGACTTTTCCTAATGCAAGTCGAGAAGCAAACGCATCTTTATTCACATAGGACTTATCAAACAGGTCATTTCCTTGCTTATCCTTCGCATCAACTGGCATAGCTCCCGCTTTTGTTGCCGCCTGTTCTGCGTGGTTTCTAAACCCTTGTACTTTTGTGTTCAGATGGTCGTTCCAATGTTTCTCTTTCTCTTCCGCTGACATGTTTTCTGGTAATTGACTCATGAATGTATCTTTATGGACTACCTCATACCCCTTTTGGAATGCATTCGTTGCAGCGTTTACTAAATCTCTAGCATTTCCATATGGTGTAGCGGTTTTCTTCATATTTTGTAAATCTTGTTTCCGCTGATTTGAGAAACGAGACTTTTGATCACTATTTGTTTTCGCTACTTTTTTAGCAATCTCTGCATCGGACGCACCAGGGAATGCTTGTTTCAAACGACTTGCAACTGCAGAATCCGGATTATCTGCTTTCCAATTTTCAAAGTCTTTTGTAGCTAAATCCTGTGCGATATCTTCATCGGTTAGTTCCGGATACGATTCGCCATTTAGATTTGAATACGTGTCCGCACCTTTCTTTACACTGGAACCAATATGTTTTCCTAAAGCTACAGCTCCTTCGCCGACTGCAGCAACACTTCTACCAGCCACTGCACCAGGAGCACTACCTAATGCAATTCCAACTTGAGATCCTGCTACCATCGCTCCTGGTCCAAGACCGGCTCCCGCTGCCATACCTGCAAGTCCTGTTGCGGCTTTACCAATTGAACTTCCAATTTGACCTGCTTTTAACATACGAGCTGCACGAGATGTTGTACCAACATCTGCCCCTAAATTCGCTCCTAATGCATTTTTCGGGTTATCTGCATCTTCTTTTGTCTTTTCTTTATCTCCTTTTTCATCAGGTTTTGCTTTTGAATTACGGTAGTCATCACGAACACCTTTAACCAATCCAGCTACACTTGCTAAAGCACCCATACCCATCATCGTACCTGCTCTATGAATACCACTTGATGCATTGGTACTAAGGCCAATAAAGCTTTTCACAATCTCACCTATTGGGATAAACATAGCAAGTAAAATTAATTTGATTAACGGACTATTTGCTGCTCCAATTAAAGAAATAATGAGCCATAAGGTAATCGCATGAATTGCTTGTATGAACACTGCTCCTATAAATTCACGTATCCAATATAATGTCTGTTGTTTCTTTTGTGGAAATAGCCACATACCCACCATTAAAGGACCAATTAACATTAAAACGTATAGTGACACCGCTCGCATTAAATAGTAAAAGTTTGCCCAGACGATGAGACCAGCTTCTATAAACAAACCAAATATAATAAACATATAGTCATTTTCATGACCTTTCAAACCCAGTTCAGTAATGGTAAGTCCAGCCCCACCAAATCCAGGTTGTAGAAATTTGGTACCCTTATCTGGATCAAAAATCCCCCCAGTTGCTACATTAACAGCGTCTCTAAACTCTATTATTATCCAAGAATTGATTTCAAATATGAGTGTATAGAAGTAATCGAGGTGCCAAAGAAAAATTGAAATGATCATCAAATCCTTCGCATACTCTATTAATGCTGTTCTATTATTTGGATTAATAGCTGTTGCCGAATATTTTGCCGCCGTAATAACTACACTGACAAGGACACAAAAAGCAACAAGCTTGAACATGACAGGCATGCCTGTGTCTAATACTTTGGTTAGAGAATTACCTGAAAATAAGAAATCTAAGTTTGTCCCCTTTCCTTCTGTTCCCTCTCCTCCAAACACTAAAACTGGCAGCGGATCCAAAGTTGCATACACCGGACTAAGAAAAGCCTTTACTATAGCAATAATTAAGCCTCCGACCCACTCTACTATTTTCTCAAGCATAATTTCACCTTCCTTTTTAAGAGTACGCTATTATCCTGCGTACCCTTGTACTTTCTTCATATTGTTTAGAAGCTCTTGAAGTACCGCTTCATTCGATTCAATAAACATCATTTCTTTATCTGATGGATCTGTTTGAATCCAAACCGAACTATCTCCTACGCGGAAAATCCCTTCTCCTTTTCCTGGATTGTTGAGAATAATATCAAGCTCCCCAGCAGTTAAGTTAAAGTTCTCTTGAATTTTTTTCTTATCAATCTTATTTTGCTCTAAGAAGAAATAGGAGAAAGTAGATTGCAAGATACCACGAGCTTTTACATTTTCTAAAATACGAACGAAGTCCTGACTCGCCCAACACATACCAGCATTTCTTTTACGTGAACGACGTGCTACTTTTTCCAAGAAGTTAACCGTTTGTTCATAGTCGATAAACTGCCACATCTCATCCACATATAATACTTTTCGCTTGATAGCGTGTTCTGGACTCTTAATCCAATGCTCCCAAATATAGTTCAAGATAACGTGGAAAGCGATTGGTTTTAAGAATCCTTCTTCTAAATGACTAATATTAAAATTAACAACACGAGATTCATTTAACTGTGTTTCTACACCACGGCCAAAATGACTTTGTCCATCAAATAATGGTTTTGAACCATCGCGTAAGAATGGACGAATCGCAGCAATTAACTCTTCTGCTTTCACATCGTCTCCATGATGTTCTACTATGACATCGTAGATTTCTTTTAACTCTGGTTCTGGCTTTCTCACTTGAGATTGAATTAATTGTCCATCCACCTTCTTCACTTCATCCACATATAAAGATGAAGGGTGTGAGGTAATACCATGTTTATCAAACACTTCACGAATTGCATCTTCTAGCATTGTACGCTGGAATACATTTAATCCTGGTTGATCAAAGTCTTGTCCGCGAATAATAATGTCAAAGAATCCAAGTATTTCATTGATTTTCTCTAAAATCGGTACAAATCTTACATACTTCACGCCATCACGCTCTACAAGTTCTTTCTTATCATATTGTTCAAGTGCTTCTAGCTCTTCATCTTTATCCGTAATCTGAAGTTCTGTTACAGCGATTGCACAAGGGTTGATAATGATATTACTTTCAGGAGAAATGTTTAGGTTAATACCACCTAAACGTTTTGTAATTTTTACAAACTCTCCCTCTGGATCGATAATCATTGCATGTGTATCTGCAAGTGATGTTTCACGAGCGAGCTTCATTTTTAAAAGTAAACTTTTCCCAGAACCTGAAATTCCTGTCACACCAATGTTATAGTTTGGTGGACGATAATCTGCATTCCCGAATGAATTTAAAAATTCTACTTGGCCAGTAATTTTGTTCTTTCCTATTGGTATACCACCGTTAAATCTTCCGGATCCTGATACAAAGGGTGCAAATGTACATAGAGCACGTCTATCGATATTTCGATAAGTATCTTGCAGCGTATTTGGTGCTCCTAGTGGCATAGTAGCTTTCAAACCGCTTTTCACACGGTTCCAAGTACTCGCTATCTTAAAGTGAGATGCTTGCATTTCATCTTCAATATACTCACATAAAACGTCCAATTCTTTCTTTGATTCGGCATACGCAACACCCATGGTACTCACCATATAAGAATCGTTTTCATTGAACTGGATTTCATCCATTAAATTGTTTGTATCTTGAATTTTTGCATCTAAGTCTTTTTCTTGGTCAATGTTTCCTCGTGTACGTTGGAAAGAAAGATTGGAACGTAACATCGTCAGCTGCATATCTAATGATCGCATTGCTTTAGCTTTTGGTTCTTTATGAATATCGATCATGACATCCACTTCTCCAGCCGAAGTTAACATGTTGAGCCAATTGGTTTGCATCATACGCGGGTACCCATCTCGTGGAATATAAAACGGACGGAAGAACGTATTGCTTCCTAAAGATTGTTTAATAACTCCATAATCTTCTGCGTCAATTTTCATTCCTTCTGGAGCAATAACATCAAACACTGTTGTTTGATTGTCTAATTGCGTCGGTACTTCTTCTTCCAACTCTTCCTCCTCTAGATCCAATTCATCCTGCTCTTCTGCTTCTATTTTTTTCTTTTCCTTTTTCTTTTTTCCGAACAACTTCATGTTTACGCCACCCCGTTATTTGATTTTTCTGCTTTTTCTTCTGCTAGCACTTTCTTCATTAACTCTAGTTTTCTTTCATTTGTTTCCCCTGTTGAATAGAGCGAGAAATTCTCGTTTTCAATTAAGTCCTGGAAACGAGCTTTTACGGCTTTCCGACGGTTAAATGCTACATATAAAAGTTCTATTAATTTATCTTTCGTTAACATTTCTACATTAATTTTTGCTTTCGATAGTAGATTTCGAGATGCATTATAACGACGATATAGTTCGTTAAATGCCTTATCTACAATCTTTTCTTCTAACTCGTCCTCTGTATCAGCCGTAATCGTACTAATATCAACCTTGTATGGATAAATTAAATAACGTTTTTGTTCATATCGAGGTTGCGAACGTTGCCAGTACTCTAAGTTATCAATAACTTCTTGACCATATAGAACCGTCTCTGGTGTAAGGTCCTTCGCACCTTTCATCGTTTCTGTCATTTTTCGTACAGGATCTGTTAAATCTACAAACTTACTTTGAATATATACTTTCGTATTAAACTCTAATGTGGTTAACCATGATTCAATTTTGATATCAATCGCTTCTTGTTCCATATTGGAAAGTAAATAATAGTTAACTGGATGTGCTTCCGCAATCAGGACAAATGTGTCATCATGATACCGAATCATATGATTATCAATTTCTTTAATGTCTTCTACAAAAGTACGAAAGAAGTCAACATTATCCTCATCAATTTCCGATTCAGCAGGTTTATTTTTTTTATTTTTCTTTCCAGCTTTTTCAGTAGTGTGTTTCTCTACTCCACCTTGCTTTTTTCCTTTTTTCTTAGAACCAAACAGCGGTTTTCCATTCATTTTCCGATAAAAGAAAAATCCTACAATGGCTATTGCCGCAAAATATATCATTTCTAACATTTACAAATTCTCCTTTGCCCATGTAGTTGGCTCGTACCCTTTTCTCCACTTACCTTTTTCGGAGCGGCTACGCATTTTAATAAGTAAATACTTATCTAGGTACATGTGTTGTTTTTCTTTATATATAAACGCAAACGTTATAACACCTATTACCGTTGGTAATGCTAAAATTAAGCAAATAAAAAATGCTACTACTGCATCAATAGGTGCGAATAGTCGCCATAAAAATGGTACATATAAATAAAGGGATGCTCCGCCACCCAATAGATAAATCAATTGGCGCTTGCTCAGCACACCTAGTAGTGTTTTTTGTTCCGAAGTCATATCAACAGGAACGGTTACTTTTCTCATTCTTTTTCCTCCCTTGTATAAGAGAAGCTCTCCCCAAATCGAGGAGAGCTTGTACAAACTCTTATGTTAGATTGTCGTAACCCAAGCAGCGATATCGTACGCTTTAATCATCACAAAGCCTCCAATTGCTGCGCAAGCTAAACCAATCATAGCTTGTGTACGGTTTTCAGGATTCTTCCCTTGTGCACCAGATAGTTTAATAGCTGCAAATACAACGCAAGCTGCCACCCAAATTCCCCCAAAACCAATTAAGGTTTTCACCAAAGTGTTCATGCTTTTTTGGACGGTTTCAGCATTTGCACCACTGCCACTACCACCAAGACCCTTCGTAAAGCTACTTTTTGCCAGTAAGAAATCCCCTACTGATGTTGTCATAAGTTTTGCAGACAACCAATTCAACATAATTCCTGCACCTCCGGGTGTTTTTGCTCGCTAAACGCAAAAAAACCCCAATACACGCACACGTCCCCTAAGGACATGGCGCATATTGAGGTCTTCTCTTATATGCGAACTGATTAAATTTATATTTTATTGTAAAATCTTATTACGTGTATATTATAGCAATACGATTTTAAAAATACAACCCCTTATTTACACCTTTATTACTTTTTATCCTCCTTATTAGGATCGTACCATACCATTTGAATTTGAAAAATATCACTGTCCTTAAGACCTAAAACATTCTTAAACAGACTATAATTAGAGGTTGAAAGTATGGTCTATTATGTATACAACAATACAAGAACTTGTGTTCGATTTTATATTAGGGAACATAGCCCACAACGTGAGGCGTAGAAAGGTCGAGAGACCGATCGTACAAAGGAGTTAAGAGGTGAAGAACTATGCGTGTACAAGAGGTGATCCTAGAGAATGGAAAGAGATACATATTAGTAGATTCAGATGGGGTTCCTGTGATTCCTGTGGTGAAGTACCTCAAGTATTTGGATGTTACAGGGAAAAGCAGCAACACACGGAAGACTTATTGTTATGTACTCAAACAGTATTTCTTGTACTTACAGGAAACAGAGAAAGATTACAAGCATATAAGATTAGAGGACTTGGTGGAGTTTGTGGGATGGCTTCGGAATCCGTATGAGAGCACCAAGATAATGTCCCTTCGGCCTGTGCAGACATTGACTTTCGAACATATAATGATTCCGTCTAACTTTTTCATCTTTAACATATTCAAAATCTCTATTTCTTTATCCGCGCTATTATCCGTTTGGCAGAGCATCATATTGTAATTATGTTTTACAGCCTCTCTTGAAATACCTTCTATAACTGCACTGTAATATTGATTATTTACAAATGGAAGAAGCACTCCAATAACATTTGTTTTTCCTCGTACTAAATGAATCGCATTCAAATTTTGCGTGTAATTTAACTTTTCGATAATTGCTAATATCTCTTTTCGTTTTTGTTCATTTACATACGGATAATTATTTAAAACACGAGAAACAGTAGAAACCGAGATCCCCGCCAGTTCTGCGATTTTTTAATATTTGTCATCATACACTCTCCCTTCCCACTACATATTAGCGCTTACAAAAAAAATTATAAATGCCCCTTGACCTGGTAAGCATTTCACATCATACCATGTTATGGAAGACTAAATAAGAAAGGATGTATGTTTTATATGATTTTGTAAGTAGAGCACATATTTTTCATAGGTGGATTACCAGGAAAATAATAATAATTATCGAAGGGAGAGATTTACTTGTTATTCTCTGAGAGATGTGAGTTACACGTAATTTCCGAAAATGATTATAAAAACATTAAAAAATTATATGAAAACGAGCTAGTAAGAAAATACTTAGGAGGTATTATCGACGAAGAAGCATATAAAATTAGATTTTATGATATATTAAATTCAAAAAATAGCTCCCTCCACTGGACAGTATTTTTAAAAGATAGTAAAGAATTTATAGGTTTTGTTTTCCTTGATACGTATCATGATGGGATTAATACAGAGATTGGGTATCAATTTTTACCTGAGTTTTGGGGTCAAGGCTATGCAAAAGAAGTGATTATGAAAGTATTAAACCATGGATTTAGTGCATTAAACTTAACCACTATTGTCGCTGAAACTCAGTCACTTAACATGGAATCTTGTGGACTATTAAAAAGAGTTGGAATGAAATTCGAGGGGACATTGGAACGATTCGGTAACCAACAGTCTAAATTTAGTATTTCAATTTCTAGTGGAAAGTAAGCCCGAAATATAAAAAAAGGGCCACCTTTTCGGTACATACGATGAATGGCCATCTATCCTAATTTTTTTCGGATAGATGGCTAGTTTGCATATGTGGCTTGGATTTTTTTCGACCAAGGCATGTAATTATTTAAAATCACTGGCTGCTGGTGAATCGGTAAATTTGGCAATTCTGTTATTAACGTCACTAGGTATTGATAGAAATCGATAACGGTAAAAAACGCCCCTTATAGGGGTCACCATACATGCCCATCAGCTTAAGAAAACAGATTCACCCCAAAACGAAAAAATAAGCTTAATTCTCAAATATAACTGTCGAGAGGTAAAATTTTTGTTTTGGTGGTGCTTCAAAATATTAGCTTGATAGCGATGGGACTGACCCACTAATACTATATTTTAATAATGACTCTTTTCATGAAACAAAACTCAGTTATTAGTCTAAACCATTTTTTAGATTTAACAATAACAAGTGTGCTTCTTTACCTTTCAGATAGTCTCTATTATTCTAATTTCTTTATTTCTTTCAGTCGTTCTATATCCTTTTCTGAAGCATTTTCTATTTTATACAGTTCATAGCTACCCTTTATCTCATCTATCACTATAAATTCAACTTCATTCCGAACATAGCTTTTGGTTTTCCCCTTTTTATAACCAATAACATTATCTAATATAGTTTTTCCACTATCTTTTTTATATAAATTATAACTAACAGGTGGACGGCCAATTACATACTTATTATCAGAAAACCCGACTATATCATCCCTCCCTAATCCTGTCGAAACACTCAAGACAAAAATAATCTGAAATATAGAATAAACAACCATACCGCATAAGAAAAAAAATAGGATTGATTTAAAAAATAACTTTAAAAGTATCTTGCCCAAAAAACATTCCCTCCCATTTCATCTCGGGATAGCAAGAACAAAACGTGAATTTTGTGCGCTAAGGAACCGAAATTTTTATATTGTTGAACTCAATCCCCCATCACTCCCATAAGAAAAAGAGTTACCGAAGTAACCCTATTTTTTATAATACACGTCATTGGGAGAAGCTATGGATGAATAAAGTCAATCTATGAAATTTCCCACAATCTTTTAACTTCCACCAATTCCTGTCCATTGAATTCCATCCTATATATATCTGGTTTTGATGTCTGTAGTAAAAAATTCAAGTCATACTTACTGTCATAGTACCCCATCATCAAAGTCATTATAGCTCCATGAGTGCCTAATACTACTTTCTGTCCTCGATAGGTGTTTAATAATTCTTTTAAGACTTTTATAGCACGTTTCTGACAGTCGACATTAGACTCTCCTCCCATTAAAGCAAAGTCGGGGTCTAAGAATGACTTTTTTATCAAAGGGAATAATTCTTTATCCGAAATTCGTTCCTCTTCAGCAATAAAAATTCTCTCTTTTAAGTCCTCAAATACTAAAACTTCTTGTCCTATTTGCTTCGCTAACTGCTGAACAGTTAGAATTGAACGATTGTATGGACTTGAGATAACAACATCGATTCCCTCACCTTGTAATGCATCTGTTATTCGTTGAACATCTAATTTTCCTTTTTCAGTTAATCCTCTTGTTTTTTCTTTTCCAAACTTTGGTGAATCCCCGTGTCTTACCATATATATGAAAGTTTTCATAATTACCTCCATTTATTTTAGTTTTCTTTATTCCGTATATAGCTTATATTAATAAAATGGACTTTCCCAATGACCATAACTAATAATTACTATAAATCTTTCTGCATGCGATATCTTAAATACATTAATTTACAATTCCGTGAACGTAAATGTATTAAAACAAAAGAACACGTAGAATGGAGAGCTAAAAAAGACGAATTCTGTACTAGCTCTTTTTTTCATTTTCTAATTAATAATTCGTTTGCATATTCACGAGCCCAATGATCGGCATCTAAAACTGTTTCCAAATCTGGATTTGCAATACTATGATGAGCTTCAAGAGTAGAATAAATTGTCTTTTCAATATCAAAAAATGAAATTTTATTTTGTAAATATAGCGCATTTGCAATTTCGTTCGCTGCATTTAAAACAGCAGGTGTTGTACCACCAATTTTTCCAGATTCGTAAGCATAATATAGGCAAGGGAATTTTTTAAAATTTGGTTTTTCAAAATGTAAGCTAGCTATCTCTAATAGGTTTAATTTTTTATAGTCCGATTGTAATCTAGTTGGATAATGAAATGCATATTGAATCGGTATTCTCATGTCAGGGGCACCGAGCTGTGCCATGATAGAGCCATCTATAAATTCAACTAAAGAATGAATAATACTTTCTTTATGAATTAAAACATCAATTTTCTCATAGGGGATATCAAATAACCAACGTGCTTCCATGATTTCAAAGCCTTTGTTCATCAATGTAGCAGAATCAATAGTTAGTTTTGCTCCCATTAACCAGTTGGGATGTTTTAAGGCATCTTTAGCTTGTAAGATTTCCATTTCTTCGCGCGTTTTATCTCGAAATGCACCGCCTGAAGCAGTAATAATAAGCCTCTGGATTTCTTGAGTATTTTCCCCATTTAAACATTGAAAAATGGCAGAGTGCTCACTGTCTACTGGGATTAAGCAGCAGCCGTTCCGTTTCGCTAAATCTGTCACAATATGCCCTGCCGCAACTAATGTTTCTTTGTTCGCAATTGCTATATCTTTGTTCGCTTTTAATGCTTCAATTGTTGGAAGGAGACCAGAGACACCGACAACTGAAGATAATACAAGATTAGAATCAGGGTGAGTTGCAACTTCAATTAATCCATCTGTTCCATATGTGACTTTTGTGTCCGTAGAAATTCGCTTCCGAAGTGCATCTGCTAATTCTTTTGTGCTTACGCTTACAATTCGAGGGTGAAATGTATGTATTTATTGTTCGAGAAGGTCAATATTGTGATTTGCTGTTAAACCAATAATTTTAAAATGTTCCGGATGAGAAGTGACTACATCTAATGCAGACGTACCAATTGAGCCAGTTGAACCAAGAATCGAAATATGTTTTACCATGATAATTCCTCCAAAGTTGTATAATCCCTCTTTCCACACCCATCCTACGATTCTATAGAAAGAATAGTGTATATTTCATTTTAAGCATTATATTATATTGAGATTTTATTCAATCTTTCCTGTGATTGACTATTAGTTCTAACAAACAGGCCCTTATATAGGAAAAATGCCCCTATTATTACGATCATACCAATATAAACAGACATCATCGTAGGAATTAAGAATGCACCGACGATAATAGTCATTCTTGCGATTAGGTCCGCCCCAATATCTGATAGACCCGCAAAGGCTGAATATGATCCTCTCTTGTCAGCCGGAATCATATTAGCTTGTTCTGCATTTCTAATTGGTGAGTAGACAAGTTCACCAACAGTAGCAATAAAGTTAAAAACAATCAGTATGTACCAAGTGTTTGAAGATGTTACTGCCACATAGCCTATCCCATAGAGCACAAGACCTAAAAGTAAAGCTTTTTTTCCACTTAGATGATCTGTAAATTTATTTACAATAAAAGTTAAACATACTACTAGAAGCATATTTTGTATGTTAAGAATACTTAGCATCCTCACCCCTACTATTTCAAAGTTCCCAATGCTTATTGGATTGAATGTTTCTGCAAGCCGTACACCAATATAACTGTTTAAAGAAAACTCTGCCGCAAATATGCAAGTAGACCCTATTACAACTCTTAAAAACGCTCTATCTTGAATAGCAATTTTATAATTTTGAATTAGATCAAGTACTATATTTCCCTTCCTTTTTTCTAAGCACCCTTTAACTTCTGCAACTAGCCAAATTTTATAAGCAATCGGTACTGTAGCAGAAACACACGTCAGTAGTATAAACAACTCTTGTTGATGATTAATGTATAAACAACCACCCAATGCTGCACCAATTGCCATAGAAAGATTCATAAGCCAATAGTCAATTGTATAGACAGCCTTTCGATTTTCCAGTGTAGTTGAGTCTATGATGATAGCTTGCATGGATGGGCGCCCAAGACTGCTAGTTATTATAAAACCTACATAAGCGATTGCAAATAACCAAATCACCTTATCTGTCGGATATAAGCTTAGAGTCATGAATAAAAACATCAAAGTACTAGAAAAAGAAGTTAACAATAAGATTTTCTTTCGTTGAAATCGATCTGAAATGTAACCTCCAATTAAATTTGAAAAAAAACTTAAAATAACCGTTAAGATTAAAAATAGCCCGGCCCATACTTTATTTATTTCTTGAGCAAAAAATAATGCCATGAAAGGCATTACTGCTGATGTAACAGCACGATTAAAAAATGATGTAATTAAGCGTACTTTTATATTTTGCTCAAATTCTTTCCAATTCATCGTATCTCCTCCCCTTGTCTAATGTTATATTAAACTAGACTTATCAAATTAAAAATGGACACCTTCAGAAAAACATGTCCACTTATAAAAGGAGATAGGAAAATGGATAAAATTTTACTAAATCTATGGCAATCATTTTCTTCAGGAAATATAAAAATAAAAGATCTAGCAGATTTTTTAAATTTAAGTACAAAGCAAACAGTACGTTACTTACATAAATGGATGGATGAAGGTTGGCTGACTTTCATTTCTGGAAAAGGTAGAGGAAATCCCTCCTCTCTCCAATGGTTGAAAAATATAGAACAAATCTATGAGTCACAAGTAATGGAAATTATGGATCAACAGCCTGTTGAAAAAAGTAGTAAATATTTACTATATAATTGGTCTCCAAACAGTAAACTACGCTTGATGACTAAGTTTCATTCAAAATTTGGCTATATACATAATTCAGATGATAAATTAATTATCCCTAGAAGAAAGCCCTTTTTAACAACACATCCGCTCGAGGCTGCCGATGTACATAGTGCACATATTGTCGCGAATGTTTTCAATCGACTTGTTTATATGAATGAAAAGGGGAACATATTCCCTGAAATAGCCCACAGTTGGGATTTAACTCAATCTACGCTTAGATTATATTTAAAAAAGTCTATAAAATTTCATGATGGATCCATCTTAACAGCGTCTGATGTGAAACTATGTCTCTCAAAATTACGCAATCATAAATACTATAAAGACTTATGGGCGCCCATAGAAAAAATAGAAGTTGTATCACCATTAATTATTGATATACATTACCCAAAGGGATGTAGTTATTGTTTACAAATGTTATGCATGATAAATACAAGTATTTATAAAGAAAATAACGGTCAAATCATAGGAACCGGTGGTTTTTATATAGGAGAGAATAATCTGGAGAAAACATCATTGATAGCATTTCATAATTATTTTCAAGAAAGACCTTTGCTGGATACAGTAGAATTCATTCAGGTCCCCCTAGAATTTGATACTATTTATCAATCTTCCAAACACCATAAATGTAATTCTACCTTTCAAGTAGAAAGGAATTCAGGTTTCGGTGTTATAATTATGAATGCTTGGCGTAATTCTTCAATTCAACACATAGATGTTCGTAATTACTTACATTCTATTATCGCTAACAATATGAATCATATTCATGAATATGATTCTCAAAAAATCCCAAATATTAAAAGCTGTTTGAAAGACATAGATCATCAAGTCAATATTCCAAAAATAAAACGTCCCGAATTTAAAGAACCACTTATTATAAAAGCTACTCAGTATACAGAAGCGACAACAAAATGGTTAATGAATATCTTAGAAAAAGAAAATATACCTTTTCAAGTTAAATGGGTTCCATTTGAAAACTATCTTAGGGATGAAAAACTTAATGAACAGGTTGATCTCTTTATTCATGGTGAAGTATTCGAGATAAATCAAGAGATATCATTTTATTATTTTTTAACAGCTAGATATTCACCATTGGCTAAGGTTTTAAAAACAAATAAATCACTAAGAAAACACCTTTCTAAATACAAACATACACATTTTGAGGAGTGGGCTTCATTAAATAAAAATCTTGAAAAAGAACTAATAGAATCCTCTATTATGATTCCCTTATACCATGACACACGTCAAATTCCTTTTTCATCAGATTTAACGAATATTAAGATGAAATATTTTGGATATGTGGATTTTTCTCAACTTTGGATAAGACCTTTAATTTAAAATTCACAAGAAACCTAATTCACTTATAATAATTATCACCCTATTTAATTTCCCTGATGCCAAAGGTAAAGTTTTTAGGAGTACGGATACATCGCTATCAGGTCAATTAAACTGGTATCTTAGAGTCATCAACTTAAACAACAAATAACACCATCTCCATTTTTCAATATTTTGAAGGAATCACAAAACAAAATTATTATCTCTCCACAGTTAACTATGAGAAGTTAGCTCGTTTTTTCGTTTTGGGGAACCATCGATTTCAAAGCTTGATGACGATGTGGCGAGACTTCTTAATATAACATCAATTTCTCAGTAGTCGTATCTAGAAACCTAAAAAATTCCATTTAGAAGATCTAAAGGGACTTTTCACTCATATAATCCTATTTATGGTTAAACAAATAAGATTGAATAAATTTAATTTTTCTTGTTTTATCTAATAAATTGTTTAGGCATTTCTTTAACGTGCCTATCATCATCACGCCAATCATAGGTTTCTTTCTGTGAAATATCTAAAGTTTGATCTCCAATTCTAACAATATTCTTATTTACCCATTGGATATATGGATCCGTATCTGGATAGTTCCAATATATATTTTTCTCTGAATCTGTATCAAGGTTAACTAATTCACCATAGCGTATTGAATTTTTGATCACACATCGTTTTTTCTGAATGGTACAATGTAGAAAAAGGAGACTTATTCATAGGTGACTTAATTGGCGATATATTGGCAGGACTCCTTATGTCCATTCCTTCAAAAAAAGAAAAACTGACTCATAAAAACTTTAAACTATTGGAAAAAGAAGCATGGTTTAAAGAAATTGAACAAAGATACGGTAGATTAATGGTATTTAACCATTCCATTAGGGAATTTATTGAAAAAGAGAATCTTGAGACAATCTTAAAGGATGTTGAAAAGACTAATAAATTTCGTTATGAATTAGAGGAAATCCTAAAGCAAGAAAAAATATAATTGTAATCACAAAATGGGCATCAATCAAAAATAAAAAAACAGGTAATTGTTTGTAATCACAACTACCTGTTTTATACCATTTATATTTACTCTTTATTTTTTAGAATTTCATTAACCTCTTCCACACTTAATTCAGTGGCTTCCGCTATCTTCTCTATAGGTACACCTACTTTAATTAAATTGTGAATCATCTCTATCTTAGTTGCTATTCTAGCTTCTTTTGCTGCCTTTTCTTCTGCCGTCTCTATTTCTGATATTCTATCTTTTATTGCCTTCTCTCTCGCTTCATATAAGCGTAAAAAGTCCTTATCACTACTTAAACGCTCCCAATCCTCTATTGCCTTTTTCAAAACTGGATCTTTTTCCATCGCGATTCCCTCCAGGATTGTAGTTAATTTCTCATCTTCATATGCAGGAAATAATAATAGCCAACGTGCTAATATATCCTCCCATGGATCCATTCGATCTTCTTGCCATTCTCGAATTACTTTTGGAATCTCAAGAAAGTGCAATTGCATATTCTCTGAAATTATGTGCTCCGATTTTTTGTTCATGACTACACCGACATTATGAAAGTCCTCTTCTCCTGGAAACAGAATGAAATCCACTATATTAATACAAATAGTTGGTCTTAATTCTGTATACTTCATTCCCTGAGTCATTTGAGAATAATACATGCCAGCCCAGTAGAACAAAGATCGCTCGATCATGTCTTTTTTGTCGCGAACCTGTATCTCTATATTTAATTTTATACCACTATTAAGGGTCACTCGCAAATCTAAAATAGACAATTTATCATCCTTTTGTTCCCTTGAAAGATGTGGATCATCTAAATGCAAAGAAATAATTTCCTCATCTAAAGAAGATTGTAATACCGCATTAAGAAAACCAATGAGTATATCCTCGTTTCCTTCTATTCCAAACAAGCGCTTGAAAGCAAAATCAACTCGTAAATTTACTAGACCTTTTTTCATAGATGTATTCATATTCTCTTCTACCTTTCTTTTAGTTAATTTAAATCCTCTGTGGCAATTGGATATAAGAAAAAGATAGAATTAAAAACTCTATCTTTTTCTATCTACCTATTTATGAAAATACCAACCTACTTTATTGTTTAATTACAACAAACCCTTGTACTAATATGCTTTTAGACCATTATATTTAAGGCCCTTAAGAGAAAATAATTACAAGAAAGTTGTACACTAATGTATTTCCTTTAGGAATGCATACTATCTTAATTATCACAAGAAAGTTATGGACTATCCTACTAAAATAAATTATTTAAAATTTATACACTCCCACTTGATACTTGAGCATAAATAAAGAGTGTGTTCTGAAAAGGAACAAAACACACTCTTTATATTTTTCCTTGTAAAACAAAATGCGTTAACTTTCTATCTATATCCCCTTGTTTGTTTCTACATTCGATATTAATTTTCTTCTTCTCTAATTTATTCATCATGTTCACTATATCTCAATAAAAAAAAGCCGAAATCATAGAAAGATTTCGGTTTATCCTTTTTATAAAAGAGTTATATTTATTTTAAACTGACGAATGAATTTTTTTTGTTTTAAAAACGATGATTTATAATCCTTAGCCTATACTATCTTTTAGTTGTTTTATTATGAGCTTTGATCAATTTTTCAACGTATTCTTTTATATCCCCTTCTCCTTCTCTTACAGCCACCTTTATACTTGCAGCCTCTTTTATTTTAGATAAAGTAACTACTTTATCTTTGAATTTTGTATTTAATAAATATCGAACCCTTCTTTTTTGAAAATCTTGTAAAGATTCTTCAACTGTGACAATGTAACTTTGTAATAAAGAATGATTTTTCTTTTTTTGACATTTCTGGTATACACCTAATATTTTCGTAACAGCTGCATACGTTTTTCTAATTAACTTGCCTCTATTTTTTTCATATTCATCCCAGTTATTAACTATTTTTTTTGCTTCTTCGATTAATATCAAATCTTCTCTAGTGTAGCTTTCTACACTCTTTTTTTTTGAATGCTTCCCCAAAACCTTAGGTGGTGAATGTTCCTCTAACCACGCTCTCTCATAATTGCTTAGCCACGCATATGCTGCTCTATTTAAATCACTTAATTTCGCTCTCGTATACGCTGGATATTTATTTCGTAATTGTATCCATTTATGCTTGTACTGAGCTGTTTTCTTTTTTCGAGCGACCTTCAAACTGTCTTCTCTCAATTTTTTAATTGAGACATTTTTACGATCCTTTAATATTTTTCGTATAGTCCGTGGTGTAAAACCCGTTTTCATAGCTATTTCTTTTTGTGTTAATCCACTAGATAAAAGTTTGCTAAACTCCACTTCCCATACGTGACCTTTTTGAATAATCCTATTATTAAAGAATGCAACTTCTAGGGGGTTTTGTTCCCATCCCCTAAGTCTATATATATAACCACAATCACACTCAAAATCCCCTTGTACTTCTCGATTCAATCCATGAACACTGATTTCCACCTTATCTACACATTTTTGTAAATAATGATTCGATAGGGAATTCATGCATAACCATGGACCTTTTCCAAAGGGTTCATACAAATATTCATTTTCAAAAAAATTTTTTACTGAACCACACAAACATCGCATAACCAAAATATGCCTAATGGGATGACAAAATTGTATACTACCCTTCCCCAGAATATAATTTACCCATGATGATCTTTCATCTATGTCAAATGAAGATTCTAACATCCTTAATAGGGTTTGCGAATAATGATCTTGAAGTAACTCCCTTAAGCGCTGATGTCTTTTTAAAGCGGGGTATCCAATCCCTTTAACCTTCAAAAGTGTCTCATATTTCTCAACGTAATAATCTTTTGAAAAAGACGAAAAATTTTTATCCAGCAAATATTTTACATCTTCTGCAATTCCTATTAATTCATCCACAAGTTCACTTTCCATGAATACTTCATTGCTGTTACTATCCTTTAGATTTGGATAGATAAAATTATGAGACCGAAAAGTCGTAATATTAACCGGATGTTTCTTTAGAGGTAATTGATGTTTAATGCATACAAAAACTCCTGGAACCTGATGTACTCTATTCCAATACCCTTCACCATAAAGTTGATATTGTTCCTTTACGCATACAGAGCAATAATATAAATGCTCTTTTGACTTTATATTCCCTTTTTTCAAACTAAATAAACTCTGATAAACTTTTGAAGAGATTCCTATGCTTAATTGTTCGTAACATTCTTTTGATTTAAATGGTCTTATAAGTGGAATCAGTGAATGCCTTTCTATAAAATACTTTTCAGTAAACACATCTGAAAACACCTGTAAATTATCAACTAAATATTTTAATTCACCAATGGATTCAATCCCGAGGAAACAGCCACTTTTATTAAACAACTTCTTCATAGTATGCTTTTTTGATAAATCTGAACTTCGAATATGATATCTTGAGACTATACTATAAAACAATTCATCCTCATACGGTACAGGAAAATAATCAAGCATTTTACATCACCTTGATTCTTTATAATTAAATTCTTTTAAAGGGTCCTTAATATATCCTTCACCATTGAGAGCCTCATACGCAGACTTTCTATTCTTTTTACCCTCATCAATGATACACTTTAATTTATTTCTATCCTCTACTACAACTTGTTTCTTTTTGTTCTCTTTATCCTTAATATATTGTAAAGCTTCTTTCATCAACTCACTAATTTTAGAGTTAGGTGATTTATTTAATACATATTTCGTTGCTTTTTCTGCATCCTTCTCGTTTATATCTAAGTTTATAAGGGAAATAATCAATTTCTCTACCTTTGTTGGTTCTATTTTCTGGCGCTCTTGTGCGATTTTTTCTTTTTTATCTTGGAGTTTAGCTCTCATATCAATTACTGGAAGTTTATTAAATATATAATCTTGTATATCTAACGATACAATATCTTCATATTTTGCAATCTCTGTTTCACAACCAGATTTAAGAGCTTGAAGCATAGGTTGAACAAGTCTTAAATCTTCTTTACCAACTTTTCTGATTAGTTCTGATGAAATTTTTTCAATGCCCGTTTCAATCGCTCGCCCCTGTGCTAGTAAAAACAACTTTATAGCTATATCAGTAATACCCTCGCTTTCCTCGTAAATAACATCTAATAAATCTTGATTTAGTTCCACATGTTGCTTTGTCCACTGATAATCCCACATACTTGTAATTAAAACTTCCCAATCTTCTTTATTACTCATTTGTTGCCAGACCATGTCTCCTTGTCCACTACCACGACGTGCTTGTCTAAAATCTTTTTGTAAAAGGCTCCTAGCTCTCATGGTTCCAATTATCATTACCGGAATTCCAATTTCATTAATAAGAGTAACAAAAAAATTCATCATTTTCTCTGAGGCATCCCCTGTCGCAGCCAACAGATGTTGAATTTCATCTATGATCAATGCACCAACACAATGTAATCTAGAAATTTGCCCCATCCTAGTTACCATTGAACTTATAGAATTAGAGGATTTTCCATAACTTTCGAGATAGTTTGTACCAATTAATTGATCTATCTTTTCAAAGAAGTTTTGACATAATGACTTTAACGACCCATCATGTGGGCAATTTAATTTTAACCAAACAATTTGAAGCGTATTGAGGGGATATCTATGAATAATAAGTTGAGGATATAATGAAAGTATTCGTTCTATAGCTGTTGATTTTCCAATTCCAGAGAAACCCATTAATGTGAAACTAGATGCAGTAGCCCGTATATCCGCCGGCAGACTTAAATTATTTCTTTCTACTAATTGATGATGTAATTCATTTAGTACTTGAACATGTTGCTTTTGAAGAGGATTCCGATTCACATATCCATAGCGTAAAAATCTTGAAAAACGCCTTTCCAAGTCTAATGTTTGAGAGATTGGTTGAAAAAAACGAGTTAAACGCAATAAGGCATGAAATCGATGATGATCTGATAAATTTCTTTCTTTTTCATGATAATTGGGTAAAAAGCTAAGTTGATCAAAAGCTTCTTCATATGACAATATGCCAGGTAAAGCTTCTATCAACGGATTCCCCTGATAATCAACTAATTGCTGTTGCTGATAATGAGCTAGAACAGCGTATGTCCCATTATCTAACTTTATTTCTCTTAGATTGTCACTCATGCTTATGCCCCCTCCTTTTATTAAATAATTCTTTAACTGAGCGACGCTTGAATTCATCTTCTTGTTGTTTGTCCAAATGAATATCCTCTGGTAGAGCCTCTTTTTGATTGTTATCAAGTTTAAATACTTCCTTAGTTCTTCGCATTTTTCTCTCCAATTGGGTATGATGCTTAATGTCTTTAATTTTCTTTTTCTTTGTTACATGCTTTGTTTGTTTTTTGCTTGCTTCCTTAACAGCTTCTTTAACAATAGATTGAATATTATCAAAAAAGGTAATTTCATTTTGTAGTAATATATGTTCTTCTTCTTTGTAACCTTTACTTTCTAAGCTATTTAACTGTCTAACCTCCTCTAATGCTTTATCTTGATATCGCTCTTGATGTTTTAATAAATAGCAGTTTTCAAATATCTTTTCATCCTTTGTATGAATATAAATATTATTCATATTTCGAGGATCATAAGAAACATCCACTTTCCAACTTTTCTTTGTTCTTGCTGTAACAAACCATGATTGTTGTATTGCTGTGTCACAGCTATACAACATCTTTTCAAATCTGATTCCTTTTGCAGTGACTGTAGCAACACCTCTCGGCATCAAATAAAATTTCATGATATCAGGATGGACGACTCGTAATTTCCCAGAGCGATTTTTTATTCCCCATTTCCACAATTCAATTGGTGTTGGTTTTACATTATCAACTATCATATCTTTGTCCCGTATATAATTCTTCATATAAAAATTTTTATTGTAATGCAGAATAAAATTGATAATAATTTTTGTATATTGTTCTATATCGAGTTTCGCCTCTAAACGTGGATCTTTTGCCCCCCTTTCACCCCAATCTTTTGAAACATATCCAGGTAAAAAGGGGCGTATTGTTTCTTGAGATGTATCAAATAATTTTTCTACAATACCTTTCCAGTCTGGACGAAAAGATGGATTATTTTCCACTGTAATATTAAGCCCTTGTATCAAATGATTTATATTATATCCTTCTAATTCTCCGCGGTCTCCTAAAATAATCTCTGGTAGATGTGCTGCTGGCCAACAATTATCTGTAATATTAATACCATAATCCGCACAAAAGTCTTTTTTATAAACTGTAGAATTCAAAAGTGCCATCATCATTCCAGTCCATGAGGGACCTTCAATCCCAATATAAAAACCAGTAATTAAATGGGTAAAGACATCCGTTACATAGTATATAGTTGGTCTCTTCAATACCCAATCAGAATTATAACGAGAAACTATATATACGTTAGCGATTGTCGCATCAATCTGATATCTGGATCCTGGTCCAAAAACTTCAAAAGATGACGAACCTAAAACGGCTCTATGATCTCTTTCGAATTTCTTCCTCCCATGCTTAGCTGACGTAATTTCTTCAGCTCCATATTCTTTTTGAAACCAATAATAGAACTGTCGAAAAGTAGGAACGGTATCTGCGTCTTCAATCACAATATACTTTCTTTCATCTTGATAACGAATGCTTGCCTGAAAAGCATCCCTTATCATCATTTTGTATGTAAATGTCAGTGTATTTTCTGGATTTGTAAAATAATAATTTTGTATAGCTTTCTTGAATATTTCTTTTAATTCCGATGTAATATTGATTCCCGTGCTATTTGTCATTCTCGGTCTACCCGTCTTTTTTCCGCTCCAATTCTTCGACTTCCCCTTATTACCGCAATTTTTAAAATCAGGAAGTAAGCTATCTCTGACCTTTCCTCTTTGCCAATACCGCTTTAAATATTTGTAAATCGTTTGCTTTGAGCAACCAAAATTCCCTCTCGTTTGTCTAATTAACGTACCTCTTTTATCTCTTTTATAAATGTTAGGTTCTTGAATTATTAAATCTTGTATAATATTCCATGCCTTATCTCTCATATGGATCTCTTTTTCTGTCAATTCTTGATGATTTACAACTGGAAATACTTCATCATTGCTTACTTTCATATACTGTCCATTCGTAAAGCCTTCTTGAAGATTTTTCAGTGTATCTACAAAAGGCATAGCTTTTTCATCATATACATCGATTAAATACGTAATAACATTACTTTCATCTATCCAGAGTAATCTGTATATCTTTGAATCATCAATTGATTTAAAGATTTCATTAACTGATAGCGTAATCAAAATTCTCATCGCCTCTTTCACTAAAAGCTAGTTCGCTTATACTTAAACCTCGCATATTTAATTTTTGCGTATTGATATCTACAAAAATTAACTTTCTAGCCACTAAATATTTAAAATAATAAATTGACGAACCTTGTTCCAAATTATACTGTTCTTCAAACTCATTGCAGATTTCTATAAGGCTCTTATCCGCATTTTGAAACGTGATTAAGTAACTTAAAAAGAATTTCGCAAAAGTTTCATCTTCAATTTCTTCGAGATAATAGTGTTTGTGAATCCACGAAATATTCCGACATATTATATCAGGAATATCCTTTTCTGTTACAACTCCCCAATCGATTCCTTTCCTTTCCCAATATTCTCTTTCTATCTCAAACTTTTCAATTACTCTTTCATCTTCTAATTCACTACTCGGTTTTATAGTCCTAGCAATATATTTAATTTCTTTTCCGTCTCGAACCGTCAGGAAAAAATCTGTTGTCAGAACTATTAACGTTTCAGTTCCTTTACAAATTGGATGTTGTATCCCTTTCTCTTCAGTAATTTTATATGTCAATTCTCGATTTAATGGAAATTGTTCACGAATATCAATAACTTCTTCTATCCATTCTAATATAAAAAAATAATCCCTCTCTAAATCTGACAAAAACTCATGTCTCCTATTAGTTTTCCATCCCATTAAACGAGAGCTATTCCCCGTAGAAGATAAATTTTGTATCGTTAACCATGGTTTATAGTTATTTAATTCACCTTGTCCTCTGCCTTCTTTTATATACTTCTCTATTTTCTTTTCCGTCCAATCATTTTTACGCTTTGGCATTTATTTATCCCCCCTTAAAAAAATTTCATCATACACATTATCGGATATTCTTATTTATAAAAAAACGGATATCTTTTATAAAATATCCGTTTCACTCTTAGCGTTGATATAGGTTTTGTAATACTTGTTTTAACTCTGGTTTAATTGCAATAATAGAACGCACTGTTTTTACTTGTTGTTCTGCATCTTCTACATTAGAAGCATGACCTAATTCTAATAATAATCCTGTAGCAACTGTACCTGTACGATTGCGTCCACCAGAACAATGGAAAAATACTTTTTTATCTTGTTCAACAGCTTCCTTGACCGCTGCAATTGCATTTCTTACTGATTCATCTTGCCCTTCTACACCTTCTACGATTGGATAAGCATGACGTTTTGTTCCAGCCGGAAACCCTTCTGGTTCCTCTCCTCCAGCACGTAAATCAAACACTTCTGTAATCCCATGCTTTTTTACTGCGTCTTGTATAGCGTCTACTCCACCAATATATACTTTTCCTTTTACTAGTTCGTGATAGTTAGTCATGTTTGTTAATCTCCTTCAATTATTATTTAGCAGCAGTTAGATCCACCACTGATAACAAGGCCTGCACCCTGTTGGTCTTCTACATAGTCTAACGTTAAAGTATTAACGATTTCAGCTACCTTTGGATCTATTGCAACTTGAATACCGTTTACTGTTTCTTTGACATCATTTTCTTGCGCTTCGCCTAAATTAATACCGTAGCTAGGACCACAGCAGCCTGCACCATCAAATGTAAAACGTAATGTTGTAACACCATTTTCTTTCATAGCTGTTTCAATAAACTCTTTTGCTTTATCTGTAATATTCATTTTCATTTCTCCCCTTCATAGTAACTAATTAAAAATGTTTTATTTCACTAAAGCTTTAAGCTTCTCATATCCCACAATATCATCCGATTGCCAAGGGATGATAACACAGTTACTTTGTGATTCCTTTTGAACTGCTTGAATCCATTGTACTTCAGATTGAGCTCTTCCTCTTAACACGGAATCACTTGTATGTGTTGCGTAAAAACTTTGATTGATAACCCACCATTTTGGATTAATATCTGCACGTTTTAAGTCTTCTTGTAGACGACTTGCTTCATGAACTGGTGTTGCTTCTGCAAGTGTTACAATTACAACGCTTGTTTCTTCTGGATTACGCAAACGTGGTAGTAAGTTTTTCACAGACTGTGGTACTTCACCTGTAGAACGTGCAATTTCCTTATGATACGTTTGTGCTGCATCTAGTAATAATAATGTATGACCTGTTGGTGCTGTATCAATTACTACAATTTCATCATTAGCTCTTTCAACAATATCGGCTAAAGCACGAAAGACTGCAATCTCTTCCGTACAAGGCGAACGTAAGTCTTCTTCAAGATACGCTAAACCTTCTTCATCAACTGTATCTTTTGCTTGCTCTATGACTTCCTTACGATAGTTTTCAACTTCTACTTTTGGATCAATTCGACTTATCGTAATGTTTCCTTGTTCTCCATGCATGACATAATCAATATGTGCTGCGGGATCAGTTGTAGTTAGGTGTACATGGTGTCCTTTTTCCGCCAGACCTACTGCAATTGCTGAAGCTACCGTAGTCTTTCCGACACCACCTTTTCCCATTGTAAAAATTACTCGTTTTCCTGATTCTGAAAGATTAGTAATCAATGTCTGAAGTGAAGGAATTGAGACAGCATTTGCTTCTTCATTCGAAATCGAGAGATTTTCCATTGGTTGAACCAGCTTTCGCATATTCTCTACCCCAGTAACATTAAACGGTACTAATGGAACTTCATACATAGGAAGATCTTTTAATTCTTCTGCCATATTTTCTAACGCACTTGATTGTCTCTTAAACAGCGCATTTGAGACATCATCATTTTGTACATAGTCTTTCAAGATACCATTTACAAGTAGAAATTGATTATTTACACCAATTTCTTTTAATTCATGAGCTGCACGTTCCGCTTCTTGTAATGGAGAACTATCTGGTCGTGTGACCAGCAAGAGCATTGTTTGGTTCGGATTGGATAGTGCCTGAACCGTTTGATTATATAACTCTTTTTTATCTCCAAGACCTGCTAATGGGCCCAAACAAGAAGCTCCATGAGTACTTTCTTCTAGGAAACCACTCCAAGCCGTAGGAAGTTGAAGAAGACGTAACGTATGACCTGTTGGCGCTGTATCAAATATAATGTGATCGAATTTCGATGTTAATTCTTTATTTGTAAGTAACGTAGAGAATTCATCAAATGCGGCCATTTCTACTGTACAAGCTCCAGATAATTGCTCTTCCATCGTTGCAATAACAGCATCAGGGAGCTTTCCACGGTATGGACCAACAACACGTTCTTTATATTCATGTGCTGCTGTTTCAGGATCTAAGTTTGCTACTTGTAGATTTGGAACACTTGGAATTTCTTTCGGTTTATTCGTAAGTTCTATTTCGAACACATCTTGTAAATTAGAAGCTGGGTCAGTACTTATTAATAAAACTTGTTTCCCCATATCAGCTAACGTAATAGCTGTTGCACATGCAGTAGATGTTTTTCCTACTCCGCCTTTACCAGTAAAGAACAAAAATGGTGTGAATGCTATTGTGTTTGGGTTATATAAGTTTGTCATTGCCTTTCACTTCTTTCTCTATTTTTTCACGTTTAACTTTAAACGTACGACTGGCTTTTGACTCAACTCTTCTACTGTTATATCTGTTAATTGTGTAAGTTCTTCATTTGTCAGGTGACTTTTTTCTTTTACTACTTTTCCATCTACCAAAGTTACAGGTAACACGTCTGGTCCTTTATCTGTTAACAGTTGACTGATAACAACATTATTGGCAAATGCATCTGGTTCACTTGCCAAATTATAACGAGTCACATCAATTCCTTTATTCTTCAAGTTGTTAACAGCAACTGAAATACGAATTAACTCTGGATCAACACTTGGACCGCAAACTCCAGTAGAACAACACATTGCAGGATCAAAAATTTCAATCTTTTTCATCTCTGATTTCTCCCCTTCTTTATAAAAAAGCCGAGAAAGAATTCTCGGCCTATTTTGTTTTCAATTATTCTCCTGTTTCAGCATACTTTTTAATGCGTGCGCCAATTTCATCACGAACTCTTTGGAATACAGACCATTCTTGACCCGCCGGATCATCAAATCCCCAGTGAACTCGTTTTACATGAGGTGGTGTTGTCGGACATACATCATTTGCGTGACCACAAAGTGTTACAACTAAATCTGCTTTATCTAAAATGTCACGGTCAATGATATCAGATGTTTGGTCCGTAATATCAATGTCTACTTCTTTCATTGCTTTAATTGCATTCGGATTTACTCCGTGTGCCTCAATACCAGCAGAAAGCACATTCCATTTGTCACCTAAGTATTTTTTACCCCAAGCTTCTGCCATTTGGCTACGACATGAGTTTCCTGTGCATAAGAAGTAAATTGTTTTTTTGTTTTCCATGATAATTCCACCTTTATTATGATTGTTTATTTTTATTGTGTTTGAAAGTATTTACGTTGGAACCAAAGTGCTACATTTACAAGAGCTATCATAACTGGAACTTCAACTAAAGGTCCGATAACCGCTGCAAAGGCTGCACCTGACTGAATTCCAAATACACCTACAGCTACCGCAATCGCTAATTCAAAGTTATTACTTCCAGCTGTAAACGCTAATGTTGTTGATACCCCGTAACTTGCACCGATTTTTTTGCCCATAAAGAAAGAGACAAAGAACATGATTACAAAGTAAATGAGTAATGGAATTGCAATGCGTACAACATCAAATGGTACGCTAACAATCACTTCTCCTTTTAGAGAGAACATCACAATGATTGTAAATAGTAATGCGATTAAAGTAATTGGACTAATCTTTGGAATGAATACTTTTTCATACCATTCTCGTCCTTTCGTTTTTACAAAAATCAAGCGTGTTAGCATTCCTGCGATGAACGGAATTCCTAGATATATAAACACTGATTTTGCAACCTCTGCCATAGTTATATCTACAACAGCACCTTCAATTCCTAACCATTCTGGAATAACTGTTACAAATACATAAGCATATACTGAGAAAAATAACATTTGGAATACAGAGTTAAATGCTACTAATCCTGCCGCATATTCTGTATCTCCTTTTGCTAAGTCATTCCATACGATAACCATCGCAATACAACGAGCTAAACCTATCATGATTAAGCCCACCATATATTCTGGCTTATCTGGTAAGAATATAACAGCCAAAGCAAACATCAAAACAGGACCAATAATCCAGTTTTGCACCAGTGACAATACTAATACTTTTACATCTTTAAAAACGCGCCCCATCTCTTCGTAACGAACTTTTGCAAGCGGTGGGTACATCATTAAAATTAGGCCAATCGCAAGTGGAATAGACGTTGTTCCTACCTGTAAACTATTCATTCCATCAACGAATCCAGGCGATAGATATCCAACTCCAATTCCTACTGCCATCGCAAGAAAAATCCATAGGGTTAGATATCGATCTAGGAAAGACAGACGTTTTTTCCCCGTGTTGCTCATCCTTCTCACTTCCCTTTCTAACTATTTATTAACAACCACACCGGAGTGTAGGATTGCTCTTCACAATTTGTTTAATTTTCTCTGTTTGGTCTGGTACATGGGCTAAAATATCTTCTAAAAGCGTGTATAAATCACTTGCTCGATTTAAAGAATAATAAATCCACTGACCTCTACGCTCTTCCTGCACTAAACCTAAGTCCTTTAACTTTCGAAGATGCTGACTGATAGAAGGTTGACTCATATCAAATACTTCGAGAAGTTCACAGACACAGCATTCGCGTTGTTTAAGGATTGATACAATTGTTAATCTTGTTTTATCTCCTAATAGTTTCAGTAATTGGGATGCTCTTGTTACTTCTACAACTGTTTTTTCCATATCTACACCTACCTCATTATAATTACATAAGCATATGCTTATATGTTGTGTAAAAATAAAACGTATTATTCCTTCAAATTAACTTATTTTCACTTTCAAAATAAGTATATAACTATTTGCTTATATGTTCAACTGAAAACTCTCACCTTTACAGAACCTTTACATTCGATTTCCTTTTTTAAAATTTGTGCTCTTTTTCTTATCCCAAAAGATATAAATGATAAATCCTACAGGTCCTGTTAAAAAGATAAATATCAACCAGACCAGAAAATATTGCTTACTAATTTTATTTTTCTGATATTCGAGCGTAACATATGCACACATGTAAATTATTAAAAGGTACATACCTACAATTAGCAATTGATCTAACAAGCTTGTTCCCCCATTCTTTTTAATAAATAATTCTTGTGCATTTTCAAAACCATATCATAAGTAAATAATTATATGTTTATATAAATGGTACCAAAAAAGTTTTATCAATGCTATTTATCTAAGAAATCGTACCATAGCAATACACATATAAATGAGTATTGCTTTTTGTGGTAAAATATACCTAAAAGGGGGTTGCGTATGAAAATTACCATTGGTAATGATATTAAAATTACAACGGTTCCAGATGAGTCAGGATTAAGTACTGAACCAGTATATTATGTTTATGAATGGTTTATTAAAGAAACGAACCAAGTCTTTTATATTGGTAAAGGTAAAGGACAACGTTATAAGCAAGAGAAAAATAATCCATACTTTTTAAGCGTTAAAAATCACTATGATTGTGACACTCGTTTTGTGAAAGAAAATCTCACTGAATATGAAGCATTAATCTTAGAAGAGAGCTTATTTAGTCAAAGAGAAAAAGAGGGCCACGTTTTAACGAACGTGATAGCTCCAAATGCCCTCGGTGCGAATGAAAGACCAGATAATTATGAATTTATGAAAACTCCTGTTATTAAAGTAAGTAGAGTAGATAAATATTACTTTAAAAAGGAAGATGTCCATTACGATGAAATTGACATGGATAAGCTTTTAAAATCCCATATTTACAAGACAACTTTTTATGGAATTGCTCCATTATATGACGATTCAATTAATGGATTTGTTAATCAAGAAAAAACTGAAGATATAGTAAAACCTCTAATCCAAAAGGTAAATGATTTTATAAAGAAAAAAGGTGGAAAGACTTACAAATCCCCTGCCAAATCTGCTAAGAGTCTAATCTTTTATGGTCAAATTACTTACGAGAGTTATTTCACCTATAAAACTAAAGGGTATGACGTATATCATTTAGTTGACGTTCTAAAATACATCGATAGATACTAACAGATTCTTTCATTTAATTTCTAAAATTCAAAATGGTAAATAACTACATAATAAAGAGGTATTTACATAGTCATTTCATCTAATTTTGTAAATACCTTTTTAAACACTTTTGATACAATATTACTTATTCTCCAGATAATAATTTCTCCATGATCAGCACATCAACACGCTCGCCGTCCATTATTCCCTGCTTTTCAAACACTCCTACTTCACGATAACCCATTTTACGATATAGTCCTTGCCCTAGATTATTAAAAGAAAAAGTAAATAAAACAAATTTATAGAATTCATTTTGCTGTCCGGTCTTTTCTAAAGCCAAAAGTAATTTTTGTCCCAAACCTTTTCCACGATATTCTCTCTTTATGTATATAGATAGTTCACCTACACCCCGATAAGCATATCTATGACTATATGGATTAATGGAGGCCCAACCGACAATATGTGAATTCTCTTCCATAACAATTACCGAATATCTATTTTCTCTTTGAAATAGCCATTCCATCACATATTTATCTGTTTTTATTTCTGTCTCTAAAGTTGCAATACGATCCTCGATACCCTCATTATAAATAGCCATAATTTCTTGTACATCTTGTTCGGTTGCTTTCCTAATCTCCATACATATCTCCCCTAATACCTCTTATTTATCTCATAAATTTCTTATAAAATTTATTAATTTAATTAGGTCGTCTCAATTCTTGATAAGCTTCAAGGAAACTCTGATAAGTTTTCTTTCCTAAACTGTTTTTTTCAAGTCTGAACATATTTTGAAAAACATAATCTTTTGCATTTTCAACATTACATTGGTGGGCATTCATTATTAATCTTAGATAGGATAAAAAATAGTCTTTTTTTAAATTACCCGCATGATTAATAATCATTTTATTGTGTTCTCCTTTCAAACTTAATTATTCTGTAAGGAGGCGTAATATAAATTACTACTCCTTACAGTCAGTCACCTTAACAACAAGATTCTGTACCACAACATGAATCATCTACTTTATTAGGCTTTAAATTCACACTACAAACACCAGTCTCTGGCAAATCAAGTTCTACTTGTTCAGCTGCCTCATAATCACCAGTAAGGTAAGCAACTATAGATCTAACTTGTTCATAGCCTGTCGCCATAAGGAATGTAGGTGCTCTTCCATAACTTTTTGAGCCTACAATATAGAAACCTGTCTCTGGGTGTCGAAGCTCTTTTTCACCATGTGGACGAACAGTGCCACAACTATGAAGGTTAGGATCGATTAGTGGTGCTAAAGTCCCTACACTTTCTGTAGCAGTATCAATAGAAGTACGTATTTCACTTATCATAGATAAGTTAGGACGATTCCCTGTATTTACAATCATCTCATGGATATCAGTAATTTTTATTTCTTTCTCATCTTGATGACCCACAATGTCCATTCCATTTTTTGTACTAACTACGTATTGAATTTTATATGGTGTCATTACTTCTACGATTCCTTCATTAACCAATTGATGAATGCGGCTACCTAAGATTCCACGTGCTTCAAGAGCATCTTTTTCCTCTCCCCCGTATGCTTCTTCCACACGTTGCTTTCTCATAATCCATACAATCTTAGTCTCTAGATAGGATTCCTTTAATTTTGCCAACTCTAATAAAGCATTGATTGCAGAATGACCACTTCCAACAACAGCTACATGCTTATTGGCATATCGCTTTTGCTCGTTTCCTAAAATATCTGGAATACCATAAAAAATATGCTCGTTAAGGGATTTCTCTTCTTTCAACCAGATACCATTAGAATTTGCCGGATTTGGATTTCCCCACGTACCTGAAGCATCTAATATCGCTCTAGCTTCATAAACTTGAAGGACGCCTTCTTTTTCTGTATAGATCATAAATGGCATTTTTTCACGATTCGTTGTTTTCATTTTATCTGTATCTTTCTTACCTATAGATAGTACTTTAGTATTCAAATGGATAAATGGTTTAATTTCTGGAAGGTTCGCAAGCGGTTGTAAGTATTGTTCTACAATTTCTCTTCCTGTTGGTAATGCGTTTATGTCTGGTGATTCCCAGCCATGTTGTTCAAGAAGAGCTAGAGCTGCTTTATCTATGTTATATTGCCAAGGTGAGAATAACCGTACATGGCCCCATGTAAGAATGTTTGATCCTATTTTTTCTCCCGCTTCTAATAAGATAAATGATTCACCATGTTTTGCTAAATGTGCAGCTGCAGCTAAACCTACAGGACCTCCCCCAATAATGGCAACTGGTAACTGTTTTAATCCTTGCACATCGATATTGCTTTGTAATGTTTGATTGTCTGTTCCACAACAATCTTGCACTTTGAATGAAAGTTGAATAGGTTTCATGAAAAAACCTCCTAATTTCCTCTGAATTTTTAAGTGTAAAATATTAAATTAATTATTTAAATCAAAATAAATTGATTTAAATACCAGAACGATTATTCAAGTTTAATCATTTATAAAAAGCTGTATTAATCAAAAAAAGTTGATTTAAAATATATTAAAATGCTATTTCGCCCCAACCAAAATTATGACATAGGACGAAATATACAGCATAATTGCTCAGATAATAGTGCGTCTACTTCTTTTTTATTAATGTTGTAGTAACTCCATGTTCCTTTTGTCTCTTTTGTAATAAGATTTGCATCAAGTAAAAGTTTTAAATGATACGAAAGTTTTGATTGTGGTAATTCAAGAACACCCGTTAAATCACATACACAAGTTTCTCCACGTTGGCACAATTCATACAAGATGTGTAACCTTTTTTGATCTGCCAATGCTTTGAACTTTTTTTCATATTTTTCAAAGGATTGAGGTGTTACATGATTGTATAATTTTATTTCTTTCATAGCAATTTCCTTTCATCAAATTTTTTTGATATTTTCAATATACACATATCACCGTCATTTTGCAATTAATAAATCAAAAAAAATTGATTTATTATATTTAATACATAAAAATAAAAAAGCATGATCTAAAAATAGCCATGCTTTTTATCTATATAATTTGTAGAGCCATTGTATTCATTAATGTACAACTTTGTTGTAAAGTCCATAACTTTGTTGTAAAATCTACAACTTTCTTGTATAATCCACGACTTTGTTGTAATTATACATTTATGAGTTTCACAATCTCTGAAATACAGGTTTAAATCCCGCTTGCATTGCATCATCCAGCCCCTTACCTTGTGCTGGGTTCCATGCAGCTATGATTACGTTATAGTCTTCTGTCTTTAACTTTGTCGCAAAGTCTATAAGAGCTTTTCTTACTTTTTGATTCTCTACTAAATCGGCATCAAACGCTAAATAGACATTTTCTACACCCATATCCTTTAATACAGGCATAGTAATTCGCCAAGCATTTACACCAGGAATCGCAAGAACCGTTGTTCCTATTTCAGAAAGCTCCTCTTTATTAAATCTCTCTGGAAGCAAATCAGCAACCAGATCTGCTTTCATAGCTCCCTCTGTAATCATTACTGATTTAGTTTGATGAAGTATACCAGAATTCCAATGTTTTAAATGAGAACTTGGTACCGCCACATGCACAGGAAGTGGATTTTCACTACCTCCTGCCCCAGTTCCATGATTTTTGTTTGCTGATGAGAGCCAGAGATATTTTTGCCCTTTATGTATCTTTACAACAATTTGTCCCTCTTGAAATGGAATCTCTACCTTTTTGCTCACTTCTAGTTCGCCTTCAAAGATACAATCACCATTTTTAGTTATCTTCACAACATTAGCCTGTTCGATTAATTCTGCTTGAACTCCAGTAGGTGCCGATTTCACATGAACGGAGTTTTTCACTTCATCCACACGAACCTGCCATCCAACAATTTGATTGTACTGATTCCGAAAAGGAATCAATATACCAGGAGATCCTGACATCAAACGAAGAGAAAGTTGACCTTTTTTCATCTCATAGAACCCAGGGATTCCCTGCCAGCATTTTTTATTCCCAATCTGTTTAAATAGCTGCTCCCAAACAGTCGTATACGTATTATCCTCCTCTAACACAATTTGTTGTTTTAAGAAAGAACGATATTGACGTACTTGTATTTGTTCTTCGCTCATTTTTCTATCTTTTAATAAATGTGCATGATGATGCTCTTGTAATGGTATGAACTCCATTAATTTACGATTAAACACATTTAACTCCTCATTACTTTTCTTATCATGAATCTGAATTTCATCCACCTCAGGCAATTGATATTTATCTTTTCCTTTTATGTAGTGAATGTAGCTTGGATTGCCCGTGTTTTTTCCATAAATCCATTTACTTTCTACACGTGTACATGCTACCTTATCTTGCGAAACGTGCAGCATACAATTGCCTGTATCATAACAAACTGGACAAGGTATACGGTAAAACTCCCACCAACTACCTCTCGGATAAGCACTTGTTAAACGAAACTGTCCTTTTTGAATGTTATAATTCATTTTTCCCCACTCCTTATATACTGTTTATTATATATGGGACTATTACTTCCATTAAACTTTTTATAATTACATTAGGATATTACGTATAATCACCTAATGGATATACAAAAGGATACGCATTACAAACTAAATAATCATTTCTATGTTCTTGATTTTGCAAATCCGATTCTACGTATGCTTCAAATGCTCTAGCAAACATCTCGTGATTTGTAGACTAATACTTTTTGCTTCTCTTCTTATTTAACTTAATTGTTGTATCACAAAGTACACAGACACTTTCGCTCGATAAGACATTCCATCAAATTTTCCACCTATTTTTCATAAAAATAAGCCAACATTTGTGTAAATCTCTTGAATTCTTTGTCAATCTTACGTTCCATACGTGTCTTTATTGCTCCTGATAAAATAAAAGATAGAAATTCATAGTAATTCTTCACTACGGATTTCTGTCATTCCCTCTGACTACATACTTCCATATGGTTCTGTAAATTATTCATTACGATACGCTGACACCTGTTAAAGAGAATACACCCTCTTTTATCGGATTAAGTGCTTGTAATGCACGTAAACTTTGAATAGGACCATCTGGATGTGCAGAATAAAATAATGATACTTCATAACAGATAATCATAATTAAGTCCCCTAAATAAAAATTTTTTCCCAATGTGATAATGGGTTCTCCAATCAAACAGATTTGGAAACAACACAAAAAGGACTTCTTCAAGTCGATTAAAAATGTATATAGCAAAATAAGTTATATATACACTAATCGGCTCAAAGAAGCCCTTTCAGAATTAAAACAAGACGCAGCTTGCTTCTACAGCTCAACCACAACTCCTAAAGTGTGAGAATAAACAGAATCAAATAAACAATAAACAATAAATACAATTACATATTAATGAATTCACATAAAAATTTCAACAACTTTATATTTCCTTAAGATTTTTCGCTCCATTCTACTTTCCAGTGAATATTTTTGTAGAACCATAAGTTTCTACCGTGTTAAATTGCAATTCTAAACCTTGCTCTCTTTACTAGCTCGTACATATCACACTAATTTCATCAGTCATCCCCTAATACTATTTAAAATTTATCATTGTTTTATATACTCTATTTCAGACTAACTCTTAGATAAATATAAGGTAAGATTTTAATAATTTTTCACAGCATTTCCCCACATCATCTAAAAGCATCAACTTTTAGACAGTTGAAATTTATTTTCGTTCTTTGTGTTCGTTTGTTTTGTAAAATGTTAAATAAAATTGAAACTGCATCCTTCTAGTTAATAAGTAGTAAGTGAACTACCCGCCACTTAACGCCCTAACGGACTGTTTGAAGTGGGGGCTTCTCGGTTAGTCGTTACTTTTGGTAGCTAACGAATTCGTCCTAAGACAGCCGAGCTAACTCCCTTGTTCCAAGGGTTATTTTATTGCTATCTATGCTAACGCCAATAGGTGTATTGCTTCATTTTTGATATTGATAGCTGCGTTATAATCTCTATCGAGATTTACACCGCATATACAAGAATAGACTCGCTCAGACAATGACATATTTTTCACATTTCCACAACTGCTACATGTTTTTGTGGAAGGAAACCATTTGTCTATTTTCACAAGTTGTTTGCCTTGTTCATGTAGTTTATAAGCTAAAAAAGAAGTGAACATACCCCAACCATTGTCAGCGACACTTTTTCCAAAATGAAGTGCTTGCGACATTCCTTTCATATTTAGATCTTCAATAGCTACAACATCAAAATGAGTAGCTAACTCTTTAGACTTATGATGAAGGAAGTTCTTACGTTGGTTTGCTACTTTTTCATGCAGCTTAGCTACACGGATACGTTGTTTATTCCAACGCCCTGAACCTTTTGTACGTCTTGA
>NZ_JBQENW010000023.1:0-78101 GCF_052044835.1 Bacillus sp. 22475
TCTTTATTAGCAACTTTTACTGTGTCACCTTTTTTGAATTTTGAGTTACTACCATTTGAGAAGTTTACGTTTACTTCTTGACTAATTCCATCAAGATCTTTATATGCCACAGTTACATAGTCAGCCTCTGCATCAGTTATTACACCAACTACAGCATTTTCTTCTTGTTTTGTTTGGTGGTGGATTTGATCAGATTTTGCAATAAATTGTGCAGCCTCTGCACGAGTGATTGGTCTATTAGGAGACCAGCTATTTCCATCTTCAGTACCCTTAGAAATTTCTGTTTGTATTAAAATATTTGCATATCTTTCTCCCCAATGTCCTTTTAAATCCTCAAATGTAGTTACGCTATTTCCAGCAACTTTATTTTCTAATTTATAAGCGTTTGCCACCATTGAAGCCATGGATGCACGATTAATCAAACCCGTTGGAAGGAAGTTACCATTTCCATCTCCTTTAATAGCACCTGCTTTTTCAACAGCTGCAATATAAGGTGCCGCCCAGTGGTTTTGAGCATCTTGGAAAGATGGTTTAGCATTTTTATTAATTTCTAATCCAAGCATAATAGCCATTATTTTGGCAGCTGAACCGCGATCAATTGTTTCAGATGGAGAAAAAGTGCCATCGGGTTTTCCGTGTAATGCACCTTTTTCAACTAGGTAATTTACAGAAGGGCTTACCCAATTTGGGACATCCGGAAATTTATGAGTATTTGCAAATGTACTAGATGAGTAGGAAAGTAGACTTCCAGCGAGAATTCCTGTAGCAATTAATTTATATTTCAAAACGTAACACTCCTAAAATAATATTAAAGCTTGGTAAATCTATCATTTATAGTGAATCTTATAAGTAATATGACTTAGTTTAAACAATAGAGTAGGTTGGCAATTTCACTATAATACAGGTATATAATAATTAGTTAATTTAAACTATTATTTCGAAAAGAATCTAAAGACATACACTTATAATAAGGGACTATTTGATATATTTACCACGCTTGTGTAACTAGTATAGTTACTTATATATACGAGTGTCAATTGAAAAAGTATTACATTTTTGTAAGATAATCATGTTAATAATATAGTAAGTAATTATTAAACAAAGTGAATGATTACTCATTATAATAATTATAAGAATTGATAAAAGTGTTTTTAATCTTATGGAATGAGAAGGCTCTCTAGATTAAATAAAAGAGGAATATTTAGCACTATTTACAAGTTATTTACTGTGAAGCTAGGCATTAGTAGTTGTTCATAAAAATGTGATATTTATTTTGTTGACACTTGTATGTACGAGTGCATATAATAGGTACTCCAATTGGATATATGTTACATGTGTAAATTTCCATAGAGATACATATTTATGTTTATATAACATATGTTTTTGATTAATGGAGCTATTCTGCATTTCTATTTATATAATCTAATTATTACAATAAAAAAATATAATACCAATCATTTTTTATATGTATCTGGTTAGTATAAACATAACTATACTTTATTGTAAAAAAATTATAGTCTAGCTTTCATATACTGTTGGTACCAGGAAGGGAGTAGAAGTTAATAATAGTGTTATAGGGATGGTTATACAAAAAGGTATAGTTTTTTGGGGGTAATACTAAATTTTATAAAATAATGTAATGGAAAAATACAGACTATAGAATAGGCGATATAACATAAAAAGAGTAGGAACGGTATGGATTAGAAATCACGTTGTTCGTATTATCCAATTTATTTGTAAATATGCTAGTTTTCTAGGTATATTTGTATCATTTTATTAGAAAAAGGAGGCAAGATAACACGTATTTAGAAAGGATATAACGTGTTAATTGATAGTATGAAAAAAATGCGAAACGTTTTAGCAATGACTGTAGCACTACAAGCTGCACTGGTTCCAACTACTTCATTTGCTGCACCAGTGGAAAAAGTAGAAAAAGTAGGGGAAACAACATCTGATATCCAAGCCATTAAAAGTATTGAAAGGCATATGAAAGATGAAGATGGAAAAAATGATAAGGTAGAAGCGAATGAGGAAATACAAGGTGATTTTCTTGTATATATTCAGAATGAAACACCGCTCTACGAATCTACTAATTTACAGACTACAGTGATAAGTCAAGTTTCCCAACAAGTAGTTAAAGCTACTAAGAAAAAAGGAGACTGGTATTATGTTCAAACCAATATAAGCAACGGTTGGATACATAACAATGGTCATTCATTAGAAGTAAGAGATATTTATCATTTAACAAATGAAGCAAATAAGCTAGTAGTTAATGAAAAAGTATTCATGTATTCTTCTCCATTTGATGCATTTAAAGAAGAGGAGAGTCTGCAACCTCAAACTGTTACTGCTGTAGCGCAAGCTGGTGAATGGTTCCAAATTCAACTTGCACAAGGTTTGAAGTGGATTCATTCATCATCCGCAAAGTTTGAAGGAACAAAATCTTCGCTGATTACATCTAAATCTGCAAGTCAAGACGTTAAAAGTTCCAATGGTGGTACATTAACTTTTCCGAAGTATTATGCGGTGCCAGGAGCAACACTGAAAACTGGTAATATATATGACGTACCTCTTACAGAGTGGATTGTTCCAAAAGGAAATGATAACATTCGACCAGGATATGCGATGGATCCGCGTTATATTACAATTCATGAAACTGATAATGAAAGTTCAGGTGCGGGTGCAAAAAATCCTGCAAAATACTTATATAATCAGGCAACAGGAGACACAGACCACGGGGCATCATGGCATTTTACAGTAGATGATAAAGAGATTTATCAGCATCTGCCTTTAAATGAAAATGGATGGCATGCTGGTGATGGAGAAAATGGAACAGGAAATAGACAATCAATTGCAATTGAGATTGCTGTGAACGGAGATTATGAAAAAGCAGTAGAAAACGCACGTAAATTAACAGCGTACTTAATGAAAGAATTAGATATTCCTCTAGATAACGTTAAGAAACATCAATATTTCAGTAAATATCATAAAAAATGTCCAGCAAAAATGATTGCACGAGGCACTTGGAATGATTTTTTAAATGGTGCACAAGGGTATTATGATCAAAATAATAAAATACAAGTGAGCCAAACGGATGACATATCTGGCATGTGGTATGAACAGGAAATTAGAGAACTAGCATCTAAAGGTATTATGGTGGGGGACGGAAAAGGTTCCTATTGGCCAGAGCGTCTTGTAACACGTGCTGAATTTGCCACTTTAATTTCAAGAGCATTGGAGTTACCTATAGGAAAAGCAAACTTTACAGATCTTCACTTAGCACATTCATCATTAGTAGATGGAATTAATCGTGCAGCCACTGCAGGTATTATTAAAGGTCGTGGTAACAATATTTTTGCACCGAATGATACGATTACACGTGAAGAGGTTGTAATTATGGTTGATCGTGCTTTGCAGTATAAAGGCATTGTTGGGGCATTGGCATCTGTACCGTTCTCAGACCAAGATTTAACATATGATAAGCAAGCCTTACAACGTGTTTATAAATTAGGTATTGTAAAAGGAAATGAAAACAATCAATTTGTTCCAAAAGGGACAGCAAGACGTGCAGAAGCGGCAGCATTTTTAAATAGAATGCTACGTGTAGTAGGTAATGAGAACATGATTAATAAATCAACAAAACCTTTAGAGATAAAAAATCCTGAAAATAATATTGTTGCTACTTCATATGAAGAGATTGATTTAACATTGGCTTCAAATATTACTGCTCAAGAGATTGATAGTTTTATTGCAAAATACCATTCAGATAGTCCATTAGTTGGACATGGGAAAGATTTTATTACTGCGCAAAATAAATATGGTGTTAACGCCCTTTATTTAGCAGCACATGCAATTTTAGAATCTGGTTATGGAAAATCAGAAATAGCGTACCGCAAACATAATCTCTTTGGATTACGTGCGTATGATGGAGATCCGTTTAGACATGCGAAATATTTACCAACTTACGGCGACAGTATTGCTTATAACGCTAATTATGTACGAGAAAGATATTTAGAAGAAAGTGGTATGCATTATAACGGACCAACGTTAGCTGGTATGAATGTGAAATATGCATCAGATAAAGGCTGGGGTGAGAAAATTGCTAGTATAATGGGACGTATTAAACCGTTCAAATCAAAAGATTATACATCAGCGAAAAAATTACCAAAGAATCCAGAAACATTAGATGTTGAAGCGTTATCTAATGAAATTCCGTATAAATTGTATGCAGATGGGTCAAAAGCAAACGTTGTATCCTCAGCTGCTTACTACCATGTACCATATTCATTTGATTTACAGATTAAAAGTAAACCAGGTATTGAGCAAAACAAAGTTGCGACATTAACTCCTGGAACAAACATCATTATTTATCGTGAAGATCCAAATGAATGGGTTGAATTCTCTTTTGAAGCTAATGGAGAAAAATACTGGACATTAAAAAATAAATTAAGTATGTAACCAAAAAAGGTCTGCACAACTTTGAGTGGATCTTATTTGCTTGTAATTAATAATTTGTCTTATTACATTTTGGGAAATTTCCGTATGTATTTGTAAGGGTTTTATTGGACTTTTGTATGCCAGAAGCCATGTACTAATAGTATCTTCGGCAACTAAAGATAATACTTATTTCCATTCTTTTTTTATTCATATAAGAGAAGGACACAGAAGATTGGAGGAAAAGTGTCTGCCATGCTAAATGTGAAAAAAGTGTGAAAAGAAGTATCTTTATCTTAAATATGTAAGATTGCATATCAAATACAGTTGATAATCATTATCATTGTAACTATACTGATTACAGTTAGCTTGATGTTAACTGTAAGTAAAATTACAACATGAATGGAGATGTTATTAAAATGGGTATGAAAAAAATCATTTTAGCTGGTACATTAGGAATTGCAGCACTTGCAGGAACAAATTTACCAGGATTAGAAGCAACAAAAGCGAGTGCAGCTTCTATTGAAACGAATATGTCAACAATTGAAGGTCGTGTAGTTGAGATTGATAACAATGTAATTTCTGTTGAATCAAAACAGTATACAAATTCTGTTCGTGTCTATTTAAATTCTATACCAAATGTAAAAATAGGAGATGAAGTAAAAGTTAATGGTACAATGATGCGTGATTTTGCTGAATATATGCTTGCAAATTCTATTGAAAAAGTTCAAGGTACTGATACATTACACCAGGGAAGTTATATTGAGGATGGTTTTGGATACGAATATGAAATAGGATATGTTACAAAAGCAGGTAAGTTTAAAGCTGGAAAAGCAGAAATTAATTATGTGATTGTTCAATATACTGGAATAAATGACAGTAAACGAGATGTTAGAGTGGAGTTGACACAAGGACAGAAATTTAATGTAGGGGATAAAGTTAAAGTGCATTTGGCAAGGGCTTCAAGAAGCGATGTATTGTCTATGCAAGATGGAATTGAAAAAGTTAATGATTCAATAAATAGTACTAGTACTGGGTCTTTAGAAAAAAAAGGTACAACATTGAAACCAGGAATGTATGAAAAAGAAGATGGTCAGCCTAATTTTGTAATTGGAGAAATCACAAAAATAGATAAAGATTATACAGATTATGTATCTGTCACATACCCTTCTAAAAATGGGAAAAATGATCTTGTTTATGTGGAGTTAACACAGGGTCAACAATTTAATATGGGTGATATGGTTCGAGTAGAGTTTCATGATGGGTCTAATTTCCATGGACCTGATAAAACAACGTATGACCATATTCAAAAATTTAACGATAAAATAAAACAGAATACAAATAAAGAGCAATGGGTTTGGTCTTGATTTTAATAAAATAAAATTATCCATCTATAATGTATATACTAATTCAAAAAGCCTTGTAATATATTACAAGGCTTTTTGAATTAGTTACTTTAAAACATTATCTTTTATTTCATTTTTATTAGCTGTTTGCAAAAATGTCATATTTATTTCATTGACACTCGTGTATACAAGTAACTATAATTGTTACATCTATTGGATATATGTTACATTTTTATAATTTCTCAGAGAGACATGTTTATATAATGATGGTTCTGTGTATATTCTTATGACTGGAAATTCTGTTCATACACTTAATTTCGTAAAATTTGTTTATAAAGATATAAATAAATGATTTACTGATAATTTTTAATGCATCAAATCAGTATGAACCTTCTGTAATCTTTTAATTTTGGAATTATGTTGTTAGCATTGTCCAATTCATTTGTAAGCAGGCTAGAGTACTAGACGTATTTGTGTCATTTTATGAGAAAAAGGATGCAAAGAATTATGGTAATTTATCATTTTCCGACAGAAGATTCTTCACTTCTCAAAAATGTGAAGGGGTGACACATCAATTTTAGGTGGGGGATGAATGTCGGTAGGTGTAAGCCTACTTTTTAAAGAAAGGATACGAAAAATGAAAATGAAAAATGTAGTAATAACAGGTGCAGTATTTGTAACAGCTCTGCTTTCAACAGGAGGAGTAAAAGCAGAAGAAGTAATTTATAAAGATATACCAAAGGGACATTGGGCAGAGGAAGGGATTCAGTATTTATCGAGCCAGGGTATCTTTAAAGGATACGGAAATGGTCTATTTGGCTTTGGAGATAAGATTACTAGGGGACAAGTAGCCGCTCTAGTAAAACGTTATTTAAAATTAGAGGACAATGTTTATGTAGGAAGTAAGTTCTTAGATACGAAAGGACACTTTTTTGAAAAGGATATTGAAATTGTGGCACAAGCAGGGATCATGCGTGGGGATGGTTCGGGTAATTTTCTTCCAGATGGTATTTTAACTCGATATGAGATGGCAGTAGTATTGCAGCATACTTTGAAATTAGAAATAGATGGTGTGAATGGTAATAAACATGGATTTAAAGATATCCAAGAAGGGCATTGGGCAGTACCATATGTAAAAGCAATTGCGGATGCAGGGATATCTAAAGGTGACGGAGCAGGGAATTTTATGGGTGGACAAGATGTAACACGTGAACAATATGCTCAGTTTTTATTTAATTCAATGAAATTGAATAAGAAAGAGACGAGTAGAACTGAAGAAGGAAAAGATAAGACAGAAAAACGGGAAGAGTTGAAAGCTTCAGAGGTAGTAGCCTCTGTTGAAAATGCAAGTAAAGAAGAAGGAAAAGATAAGACAGAAAAACAGGAAGTAAAGAAACTGCCAGAGGTAGTAGTAGCCCCTGTTGAAAGTGCAAGTAAAGAAGAAGGAAAAAATAAGACAGAAAAACAGGAAGAGAAGAAACTGCCAGAGGTAGTAGTAGCCCCTGTTGAAAATGCAAGTAATGAAGAAGGAAAAGATAAGACAGAAAAACAGGAAGAGAAGAAACTGCCAGAGGTAGTAGTAGCCCCTGTTGAAAATCTAAGTAAGGTAGAAAAGGACAGATATAAGGAAGTTAAGCAAACAAATATAAAAGAGATTTTTAGTTTGAAAGAGCCAATCTGGATATTTAAGGCCGGAATAAGTAAAGGGAAATACCATGATCGACAAGAATTAGGTTTTATTTTACAAGAAAACACGCTTCTAAAAGTAAGACAGACAAATCCCCAATTTAAGAAAAAGTTAACATTACGTTTGTTATCTAATGATTCAAATGAGGAGAAATCGATTCAAGTAGGGAATGAATGGGTAACGGTTCAAGCAAATGTACCCTTAGTTCCGTTTGTAGATACTCCTTACGAAGAAGATGGGGCAAAATTGGAGTATATAGTGGAGAGTGAAAAATCTCAGAAACCTCTTCCAATTTATCAGGAAAAAGAAAGTGCTTTTCAGTTTTTTGAAACATGGGATCAATCTGATGGAGAATACGCATTAATTCAAGGAAAAAGTTTTCAATTATTTGTACCTAAACAAGACAAAGAATCATTAAGAAATTTAAAGGACTTTCAATCTTTAAATGAATTAATCAACTATTATGAAGAGATTTTTGCTATGTATGATTCGATTATTGGTTTGGATGGCTCAACACCTGAAAATGAAAAAAGCCATAATCGTTACTTTTTAAAGGCAGATTTACATGGTGCTGGTGGTGCCTACTATGGATCCAATTTGACAGCGAATAGTTCAGCTAATACAAAGATGTGGTTAGACAAAATGAGTTGGGGAACGTTACATGAGATTGCGCATGGCTACCAAGCTGGTTTTGATAATCAAGGAATATATACAGGAGAAGTCTCCAATAATTTGTTTGGTGTCCAATATCAATACAGTAAATACGGCAAGAAAGCAGATCAAGTTGGTTGGTTGTTTAATTTTGGGAAAAAACAAGCCGTTGAGAAAAATTTATATAATGCTGTAATGAAGGAAAATAAAGAATATGATGATTTAGATTTAAGGCAAAAGCTCATTCTTCTGTCTATGGCAAAACAAAAGGCCGGAAATGAAGCTTTTACAAAAATGTATCAAGGTTATCGGAAATTAGCTAGCCAAGCTGGTTTCAATAATAGGGACTATCCTTTACCAGATTTAATGAACCAGTATTACAGTGAGCATAGTCAGTTTGATTTTACACCTGTTTTCGAAAGATGGGGGCTAAACCTTAATTATAATCAAACAGAGATGAACCGAGCAAATGGCTATCAGGCAATTAGCCCATTAGCTGATATAGTACCTGAATCGCAATTAGTTGAAGCAAGAGCGATAGTAGATCCAGAAATCTTAATCAATTCTAATTTTGAAATGGTTACAAATCAGCAAATAGCTCCACTAGGATTAAAAGGAAACTTAAACATCCATTTGAATACTGATCATATAGAAAGCTTTAAAGGGGAAAAAATTCAGTTAAAAGAAGGAAATAAGGTAATTCAAGAGCAAAAGATTGAAACAGAAAATATCAAATTCCAATATATACCAAACGGTATTTATACCGTTGATATTCCAGATGGGAAGGATGGAAAGTATCATTTCAAACAACATTACGCTTACGTAAAGGAAAAGAATAACGCTTTATCGATTGATATTAACAAAATTGAAGTGAGTAATCTAATTAACCAGAACATTAATTTTTTAGGGTTAGCAGATAATCAATTTGCTGAATTAAATACAGATTTGAATCAGCAACAAGCTACTTTTACAATTACTACTAAAACTCCTCACAGCTACTATGCAGGAGAAAAATACGCATCGATTGAAGTATTTAATGATAAAGGAGAAAAAATTTACACACAAGAAATGCAAGGAACAAATGTAATGATTGGGAAAGACGTTATCCCTTTAAAAGAAGGTTATCAAATCAAGATTTATCATGATGAAATAAAAAAAAGATTAACCGGTGAAAGCGAGCTCATTAATTCTTCGATTAAAACAAACAGTTTCATTATGACAAAATGGGGATTGAAAAATGATTCTCTTCAAAACAAACCAGAAGAAGACCTTATGAAACGGATTGATAATGCAGCAACAGTGATTCTAAACAATCCTAGTTTAAAAGATAGTCCTGTGCAACAATTAGAAGCGAAAAAACATTTATGGATGGCAATAAATGTTTTGCCAGACCCATATAAAGTAAGCTATATGAATAAATATCAAGACATCCTTCATTGAACTATTCCCACTTAACGATCTTGCAGGTCGTTTGAATTGGGAGATTCCTGTGACTACTGATGTATCCACCAGTTATCTTAGTAGGGATTTGTTCATAGTTCATACGGTGAGAATTGAAATGTCTTGTACGTTGTCTCACTACGCTTCCTACTTTAGCTTGGTTTTCACAACTTCGGCAAATATGGGACGATAGAAAGTTGAAAATTTTAGGATTGCAATGAAATTTCTAAAACCAACCTCATATCTTCAGTTTACAAAGATTAATCTTTACAAGTATGTGGTAGCAAACATTTTGGCTTATACCAATCGACAGAAGTCTCTCACTTATTTGCTGGTGTTATCACAACTTCATACAAATTGAGGAGGGCGTCTTCTTGGCTAAAATGATGAAGGACATAGCCTCACTGGAAGTGAGGAAAGATATACTAAGAAAAGGTTAGGTACAAATTTAAACAAAGAGACATGGTAAAGTCCATGTCTCTTTTCGTCTTTCATTCTCAAGTTAATATAACTATTTCAATCTACTGCTGAGTATTGTACCAAGACAAAAATTCAAAGGTAATTAATCAGTAATAACGTAGGATTTTTGCCAATCGGATATATATAAACGACAGAATACAAGGTTTTCTATAGGCTTAGGGTTTTATGTCCTTATAAAAAAATGTGTGGATGAAAATTAGCGCCGATAACGATAGTGAATTTCATTATCGTTTATATGTAGGTGATTTGTTGATAAAAAACGCACTAAATATATAATGTAATTCATATAAGTAAGTGTAATAATAGTTTAATGAATTTATATAATGTAGAATTGCTCATAATTGAGACTATATTTATTTATTTAAAATTAGTGATTAAGGTACGTAAGTTTATATAAACTTATTGTTAAACATACAGGCTCATCTAGAATTTAAAGGATATTAATGAAATAGAGGATGAACAGACTTGGCTTAAAGATGTACCAAAAAGACGTTGATCAGGGCAAATTATTTTGCATTTAAGGAAGTGGGGAATTTTTGAAGTGTATGGAAATCACAATTTAGATTTGGAAACTATGTTACTAGTGAACAAATTGCTTCTTGAGTTAAGCAATAATTAAAATTAGAAGAAACGACTAACCAGAAGAGGGTATTTACAGATACAAAAGGGCATATGTTTGAGAAAGCTAGTAATATAGTAGCACAAATAGGAATTATATAAGATGATGTGACTGATAATTTTTTAGTAAATAATATAGTAACACGTGAACAATACACATAGTTTTTATACAATGCAGTAAGCGCAAAGTAAGAAAGTAAATTTGATTGTAAGCCTTTTGATGCAAAACCGCATAGACAATAGTGATTCATCTGTAAGTGCTGTTCATACTGATACTTCCAATCCTAAAATGGATATATATGTAAATAACAATTGTAACATTCTAAATTTTATCTAGTGCCAAAAATAAAGATTGGTACTAAAGTAGCTTATTTTAATACAGAAAAATTTTTTTATTTAATCTAAGAATCCATTTGTTTCATAAGATTAGATTCATTTTTATCAACTATTATATTTATTTAAGTGACTAATTATTCACCTTATATAATAATTAATCACTATATTATTAACATAGTTACCTTACAATAATGTAAGATTTTTTTGATTGACACTCGTATATATAAGTAACTATACTAGTTACGCAACAGCGATTCCTATGTAAGAGCTGTGTATACTGATACTTTCAACTTTCAAAAGATGTGTATCTATATAAAAACAACAGTAAGTGTAACTATTACAATCTGAAATGCCTTTACTTGTATAGGGTACAGTCTTATTAGTCATAATCTCGTATGGATAGTTGGAGAACTTGAAATTAACATAAAAGAATAATTTTATATTAAACGTAATATCTTAATGAACTAAAATAAAGTTATAGTATGCTCAGTATGCTCCTCGTTTGTATCTTGGAGTTCTTATGATGAATCAATATATAAAGTACCATTTCATAAAATAAAGGAGATTTAATTATGAATTTTAAACAAATTATTTTGGCGGGTGCTGTCATAACTACAGCAACGTTAACGACTTTGAACAGTGTACAAGCTGAGAAAAAAATATTTAATGATGTTCCAGTCAATCATTGGTCTGAAAAAGCAATTAATGATTTAGCAAATAGAAAAATTGTATATGGTTATGGAAATAATAAATTTGGATTTGGAGATAAAGTAACACGTGGTCAAGTAGCGAGAATGTTATACAATTATTTAAAACCACAGGATGTAGACACAAGTTTTCAAACTCCATTTACAGATATAAAAGGTAATATGTTTGAAAAAGAAATTTTAGCAATTGTAAAAGCAGGAATTATGATTGGATATGGAAATGATAAATTTGGACCAAATGATATGTTAACTCGTGAACAAATGGCAGTAGTTCTTGCAAATGCATTTAAATTAAAAGCGAATTCAACCACTAATTTTAAAGATGTAGATAAAAATTATTGGGCGACGAAAGCAATCAGTGCGCTGCAAGAAAATAAATTAAGTGCAGGTACAGGAAATGGTATGTTTGAACCTAAAGTAATTGTAACACGTGAACAATATTCGCAGTTCTTATATAATGCGATCAATAAAGTAGAGAAACCAGAAGTGCAACCAGAAGTGCAACCAGAAGTGCAACCAGAAGTGCAACCAGAAGTGAGGCCAGAAGTGAAAATTGAGGCGACGAAGGAAACAACGTCGGAGATTAACTTACCAGCAAACCTAGATAAATCTTTAGTGACAAATGATGTTACTTATAATCGAATTGCAGTAAACATTCTACCAGTTTCTCAAATTTCAATTTCAGAACAAGCACAAAGTTTAGTCCGTGATATTAATAAAAAATATAATACTAATTTGAAATTTAGTAATATTGGATTAGGCATTAAGTTGTTAGATGAGGATATGCATCTTCCAACAGATTCAATTGGCGGGCAATTCCTTGTTGAAGGACCAGCTGAAAATGATTTTGAAATTAAATCCTTATATAATAATGAGGCAGTTGTGGAACTTACAAAAAAATGGGTTACTTTATTAGTTCCTGAATTAAATTTAAATCAAGAAATTCAAGAAGCAGTAGACAAACATACTATGAATAACTACTATTTAAAAGGAGATTATAGGGTTAGAATTATGAACTCAAAATCTGATAAAGTAATGCGAGTACAAGTAGAACCTAAGTAATTTTTATTGTTTTATAATATAAAGTTTACTAGAATACAAAAATACAACTCAAATGCATTATATAAAAGACACACCTCTACCTAACTAGTGAACTGTACCCCGAATCATGGACACTTAAAAAAAGCCCAATGATTCGGGGTTTTTGTGTATTTTTATCAAAAAATCTCGTTATAATGGAACCAACGATAGAAATGAGGTACGGAGAATGAGTAAAATTATTTTTGACGAGATTCAAATGAAACAGCTAGAAAAAAATAAAAATGTATTAAAAGCGTCGGAACGTTCGATTAGCTATTGTCCAGATTTCAAAATAAGAGCGGTAAAAGAAAATCAACAAGGAAAAGGTCCTAGCCAAATCTTTTTAGAGAATGGGTTTGACTTAGCTGTGATTGGTGAGAAGAAACCAAAACAATGATGGACTGCCATTTTATTTTTCAATTAAAGCAATTACTATTACTAGGGCAGCCTTCATAATTTTGTTTGTTTTAATTTCGATAGTTACTTCTAGGTTGGTAAAAGTAACCTTAGTGGTGGAACTATTAAAATCCGAAGAAAAGCCTAAACCAGAGCCTAGAAGTTCTATTGCATTGACAGTGTTATCGATTATTTTGATTGGTCTAGGGTATTTCGCAACATTATAAATATCAATCGGAAAAGATTATATGAATGATTATCAATTACTTATATTGACTGGAGTAAGCGTCGCCCTTGTTGTAATCGGCACATATTTCTTCTTTACACAATTAAGTGTCTATGTAATGCGTTTACTTAAGAAAAGATCAAATTTGTTTTATAAAAAAACAAATTTGTTAACATTCTCAGATTTAATATATCGTTTACAAGACAATGCAAAAACATTCTTTATTGTCTCAATTGTTTCAGCTATGGCATTTACTGCAATTGGGATTTGCGCCGCGATAGGTAATTCTAGATTGGCTGAAGGAAAAAGTCCATATGCATTTAAATATGTATCATTTCAAGGAAATGTAAATGAAGAAAAACATGTAGCTGAAATAAAAAAACAACTAGAAAAGGCCCATTTTCAATATATCTTAGTTTCTCCAAAGTTTATAACAACAGAAAATGGAAGGACCTTAATCAGATTAACGGATTATAATGAATATGTTCAAAAGCTGGGGTATCCAGTGGAAAGCTTAAAAAATGATAAAGAAAGTTTGATAATAACATTTAAGAAAGCAAAGAAGGGTAGTAATGAAGAAATTGAAAAGCAGAAAAATAGGCAAATTACACAAGGAAATTTACATATAAATCTTCCTATTCAAAAGAATGTAGAAATTGAAGAACTAAGACAGGATTATGATTCTATATTAGTAGTAAAAGATTTAATATATAATCAAGTCGTGAATGAGTACTTTTTAGGGACATATAAAACACCAATAGAATCAACCTTATAGGGTTTCATAATCAAAGACTGGATTCACACAACTGATATTGCAAAAAAACTAACCCTGGTAATACAAGCAGATGAAAATAGTGGGAATCCATCTTTTTATTTTGATTCTCTTAGCTTAATATGGACTAAAATGAAGCAACAAAATGGGCTATAGTCAATTATGAGTATACTGGTAGGTATCTTTTTTTTCTACAAGTTTTTTATACTTCCGCTTATTTACAGATTTAGATCGAGATTATCAATATTTCAACATGCTTGAAAAAATAGGATTAAGTAAAATTGAATTAAAAAGAATTGTAACAAGACAGATGGTGATCTTGTTTTTCCTACCTATATTAATAGCAATGCTTCATAGTAGTGTGGCGTTTATGGCATTACAGCATATATCCAAATCTACAAGCATTGGTAGAAATATATCTGTTCTAGGCAGCTCTACTATAGTCTTGATAAGTTTTTTATTTATGCAAGATATATATTTCTTCCTCATTCGTTCAAGTTATCTAAAGTCAGTATCAAAAGTAATGTATACAGTAGAAGATATAGAATCTATACAAAATGATTTTTGTATTATAAAAAAGAAAATTTTCACAGATTTTAATAAAACAAAAGATAATCCGTTAAAAAAATCAAAAAACCTTGCAAGATTTTTGCAAGGTTTTTTGAATTGGTATATACATTAAAGAGAGAAATTGAATTTCTAATTATAATTAAGACCAAACCCACTGATCATTTTGATAAGCTTGAGTGTTGGTTTCATCTACTTTTTGAATATTATCTACAACGGTTACATCTGCATCGATATTACCGCGTCCAAAAGCCAATTCCATATTAATTTTCACTTTGTCGCCTAGTTTAAATTTTTGTCCTTGAGTTAAACGAACTTCAATAATTTCTTTTTGACCATATTGATTAATATAAGGAACTATTACGTAATTAAACTCATTAAATTTATTTCCGACCTCTATGATTTCACCTGTTACATGGCCATTTACTTCACGATTCAAAATAGGGTTACTTTGTGCCTGAGAATCATTAACTTTTTCAATTTCGTCCATTACCGACCACTCATTACTTCTTTCAGCGTTCGCCATATGCACTTTCACTTTTTCATCTGCATTAAATTTTTGTCCTTTTGTCAAATAAACCGTAACATTCTTTTTTTGAATCCCATCTTTTCCAGTATATTGAACGATTACATAATCTAATGATTGAACTTTACCTACTTCTTTAATATATCCTATTTCATATTCGTATGCGAAAACATGTTCTAAATATTCTCCCTGATGCAATGTATCAGTCCCTTGAACTTTTTCAATAGACTGTGCAATCATATAACTCTCAAAATTACGCATCATCGCACCAGTAGCTTTTATATCATCACCAACTTTTACATGGGGATTAAAGTTAGTTGTAGTAATACTAAAACGATTAGTATTATCAATATTTGTATTGGACCCTTTCACTTCAATATAGATAGTATTCCCTGAAACTTCCACTACACGTCCTTTTATTGATGAAACATTTGATTCAACAGCTGCACTTGCTTTGGTTACCTCTAATCCAGGTAAATTTGTTCCTGCAAGAGCTGCAATTCCTAATGCACCAGCTAAAATGATTTTTTTCATACCTTATAACATCTCCATTCCGGTTGTATTTAAATGCACAGTTAGGTTTAATCCGTAAATAACTTTCGTATATCACCTATCATGTAATCATTATAGTTACAACGAGAATTATTATCAACTAAAATTGAAATGCAATTTTGCATAATAATAAATTTTAGTTTCATTATTTATCTTCATACTAAGATGAAAGGTAACAAAATGTAAGACAACTGTAAGTTAAAACAATATGTAAATCTATCCTTTTACTATAATCTGAATGAAACATTTAAATGGGTTTAGTTCTGGAAATATATAAAATTTCAGCTTAGAATGTCTTGTTACACCTAATATCTAAAAACGAAAGTTTAGACTTTCTTGTCTAAATTGTTTAGAGATTTATGTCCTTGTACATTGTACAAAACAGATAGTGTAGAAAGACAGAAATGTGGGAACTACTTTTATAACGTGAAATGTTGAATTATCAACAAATTTAATGTATTTAGTATCCACTTTCTTGTCTGTGCACTTGGACATGAAAGTGGATACTTCTTAAAATAGAGACATGAAAGTGGTTATTTTCTAAATAAGAGTAAAAGATTTATAAAAACGTTTAACGATTAACATTCAGGATGTATGTGATATTGTAGGCTAATGTGCTTCGAAAACCACTGCAGATATTATTGATTATGTGTGTTCCTCCAATGATGATGAAAAAGAGAAGATGTAATGGTCAAATGGAAGCTAACCTATATAGGCTGCTTCTTATTTCTGATTGAACTAATGAAGCATGTGATGATACTCTAAAAAATATTGTATAATAATTGTTATACATTGGGATCGGAGGAATGCTAATTATGGCGAAGAATTTAATCACTGTCCATACAAATTCTGGGGAGACTAAATTAATCGATACGATAATTTCATTGAAAAAGGGTATCTGGTATTGGAAGTATATTTTATTATCTGCAAAAACAAATAAAGAGCGATTACTGGAAGCGCTCCCAATTTTCGAATTTAAAAAGCTAAGTGAAGAAAGGGACGTAGAAGAAGCACTTCCTCCATTTCAAATTACTGATGATGAATTAGAACGTGTTGCATCTGAGATGCTAAAACAGATGAGAGGAATTCAAGAGTATAATCCTAATACTGGAAATACAATTGATGACTGTATGATTTCTTTAGATGCTTATATTCGTGAAGCATATAAAAGGCTACAAGAAACTGTTACAGCCATTAAACAATCAATACGTTTGCCGAATCTTACAAAGAGTATCAATCAGTTAAATGACCAAAATGTAAAACTATTCTCTGATGTTAACCATATGCTGCGTGATATAACACCCATTTTTCAGGGGATTGCATCATCCATTGATGGAATAATGTCAACAATTAAAGAATCTTTTAATAATGTCTATGAAACGATGAGAAATTTAAATGTATCAGAACTGTTATCTCAAGCTGAACAAAAGTGCCTAGAAGCCTTAGAACATTTTGTTCAGCAAGGTTGGTTCATTTTCTTAGATTTTAAAACATTAGACCTTCTAGATTTCTTTTATATAGAAACCGAAACAGGAGGAATTGTTTTAGAAACTAAGCAATTACTTTTATACTATACTCCTGAGTTGTTGGAGCGAAAAATTAATCAATGGGAAATTTATTTAGAAAATCGATATCCAATTGTAAAAGAAGCCGCATTAGCTCATTTATCTGGGAATTATTATGTAAGTGTTCCTTTGTTTACTATTCATTCTGAAGGTATCATCCGTGAAAGTTTTCCGAAAAAGTGGATGAAACAAAGTACAATCCGGGAATCTATGGAAGAAGCAATTCAGCAACGGGTTTCAAATGAAGAACTTATGTCAATTGTCCAAGGATATTTGCAAAGAGAAATCTTTCGTAACATTGGAGAAGAAGTTGAAACGTTTAGTCGTAATCAAGTTGTACACGGTGTTGATTTAAAATATGCAACAGTGGAGCATTCGTTACGTGCTTTTTTATTTTTTGATACACTTGTACGTTGCATATATGAAACCAATCTATTCAAAACGTCAGAAACTTTAACTAAATAGTGGAGATTTAAAAAAGATAAGAAGCCATAGAAATTTGAAGAAAGAGATGACTTATATTGTGAGTTAAATCATTCAGAGATACAATATGTGAATCTTATAAAAGATCATAAATTTTATGTATACATTTAGAAGGAGTGCGTAGTATTGAAAATTTCACAAATACAAATAAAAAACTATCGGAATTTAAACGATATCAATATTAAAGTAAATAGATTAGTAATTTTTATTGGTGAGAATAATAGTGGGAAAAGTAATCTCCTTAAAGCTATTACACTACCATTTTTTAATGATGAAATTGGTAGTGTAAACAAAAATTTGGGGTGGCAAGATATTGGTAACTCAGCTAAAACTAAATACTTTAATTTCCTCCAAGAAAATTTAGAGAGTATAAAAAATGGGGATAAACAATATTCTGCACCCTTTGTAAAGAATATAAAAAAAGCTAGGCAACATCAAGGAGATGATTTCTGTATTCAACAGGAGCCATCTTTTTTTAATTCCATTGATATCTATAGTGATTATAGTATGTCATATATTTCTTAATCTGTTGTTTTAATTTAATAAAAGACTCGCAAGGTTTGAAGTGCCCCCAATTGTTAGACTGTATCTAACAATTGGGGGTACTTTTTGGGGTTTTAAATATATAAACAGCTAATTAAATCGTAAAATTATATTGTTAACCAATCAAAGATAGGAATATCTCAAATCTTTTATGCGATTCATTGAGGAAATGATTAAAAATTCAACCGCAATATTTATCCGGAAAATAAAATATTAAATAACATATTAAATGATCAGCAGGAATTTTAATATTATTTAGAAATACCCTAATTTTTTTATATAATTTAAAGTTAATAATTGTATATTGTAATATAATGAAAATAAAAACAACAAATAAGAAGGGAAAAAATTAATATGAATAATATTAAAGAATATTTACCATTCATAATTCCTATATTGGCAGCTACACTTGGCTATATTTTTGGACAAAGAACGACTAAAATTAATCGATTTTACACTCAAAATGAAAATAATTTAAAAAATGTAATTGAACCATTATTTTTAAGTTTAAAAATTATTATGAAAGAAGATAGTGCTTTTAAAAGAAAGAAGTTACTTGATGACTTGTTTAAAACGTATCTTCTTGAAAAAAAAGGGATATATCAAATAGGTAATAAAGATTTAATAGACAAACTTTTTTATGTTGAGGGACTATATGAGGAATTTAAAAAGAAACAGAAAGAGGAGGAGTGGAAGGAATTTTGGATTGAATTAAACTATTTTTATAATGCGATTAAAAATGAATACTGGAATAATTTTTACACCTTATATAAAGAATATAGATGGTATTTACATAGTCTAGATAAAAATATGTTTGTACGATTCTTTTATGAAGTAATCAGACTTTTAAAAGAAACAGTTAACTCCTTGACGTTATTATCATTTGGATTCTTATTCTTCTGTATCTATGACAGATTAATAAAATGGATATTTGGTAAAGGTGTTATGCCTGAAGATTCTATTACTTTTAGTATTATTCTATTGATATTTTGTATTGCAATGTACTGCTTTATTTCAGTATTTGATGCACTCAGCCCCGATTCTTCACAGCAAAAAAATTATATAGATAAATTAGTAAGGAAGGGAACGAATAAGAATAAATCGTTCGAAAAAAAAATAACTGTTCCTCCAATGTACAAACAATGAATTTATAATAGAGATTGCTTTAGAAATAAATTATAAGAGAAATATACTAAGTAATATGTGCAGAAGATACATGAGAGCAACTAAAAAGAAGGAAAAAAATCAATATAAATTCTTTAACTAGCAGTTTTTTAATCAATACAAGGGTAATTAAATGTAAAATTCATCTCAAATATACACTAGTGATCTTTGAACTAATATTTACCAGCAGAAGCGAATTACAACACAATAGCCTCTTATGATTAATAAAAATACATCACTATTAAATGGTGATGTATTTTTATTTTAGAAAGAATCGTTATACGCAGCTGTACAGAAATAAAGTTCTCTTTTAATTAATAGATTTGCTGTTGAAAATCATGGTAAAGATGCACATAGATATATGTAACTAAAGCAATTCCTTTATAAAAAGTATCCACTTTCTTTTCCTAAAACAATGAGAGGAATAGAAGTATCCACTTTCTTGTCTAAAAAGTATCCATTTTCATGTCTTTGTACAAGATAGGAGGGGGAGTTTAACTCACATCCACTCAAGTGTTCGTTAAATTCGCATTTAACGAATAAATTATCACTACAGAAATTAATTTATTCTAAACTATTTATCGATAATAAAATAAATAGTTACATTATTCTAGCAAACTATATATAACTTTTTTAACAGGTGCAAATAACCAAATATCGCATTTTATCAGTTATTGTTATATAATTTATTACTTAATCAATATATAACAATGAGGTGTATTTAATTGTCGTTTTTGAAAAACAGTAAAATTGGCACAACATTAAACGTATTGGTAGTTATATCAAGTATCGCTTGTATACTACTATCTATACTAGGATTTAGTGGCCTTAAGAAAGGTGAGTATGCTTCTTCAACTATGTATGAAGATAGTTTATTACCAATTCAGTGGATAGGAACTGTAGAGTCTAATTTTTATCATGTTAATATGAATGTAATGGAAATTATGATATCAAAAGATGAAAAAAGAATGAAAGAGCTTATGACAGAAATAGAGAAAACTCGTACAGAAACTGATCAGTTATTAAAGCAGTTTGAGGCTAGAGTTAGTTCTAATAAAGAAAAAGAATTGTATACAACATTTCATGAAATATTTAATGAGTTAAGAATACAGATGAAGAAAGTGCAAGATTTAGGACAATCTAACAATGAAGAAGCATATGCTTATTATCTAAAAGAGGTTGACCCTAATATGAAAAAGGAAATCCAGGTACTTCGTGAACTTATCATATATAATAATAATAATGCAGAGCAATTACAGAAAACTAATATCAACAGTGCAACAAACACAATGATACTGTTTGTTAGTATTTCCGTTATAGCAATTGCAATCGTTATCTTTATTGGCTATATCATTAAAAGTGCTATTAATCAACCTATTGTATTATTACAAAAAGATATGGAGCGGGTATCTGCAGGTGATTTAACGATACGTACTTCTTATAAATCAAATAATGAATTGGGAAGTATTGTGAAGTCTTTTAATAGTATGTTGGATAACTTACAACAAATAATTGGAGAAGTAAAAATTACCACACAAGAGGTTATTTCTTCTACCGATGGTATGTTGCAAGATACAAAGCGAGCATCTCATATATCAAGTGAGGTTGTTCAAACTATTTCTGAGGTAGATAAAAAAATAGAAGGACAAGTTACTAGTATTCAAGAAAGTTCCTCATCAATGGAAGAAATTGCGACTGGAGTTCAAACAGTAGCTGAATCTTCAGCAATGGTCACTGAAGTGGCCGTCACAACAACAGAACAAGTCAATTCTGGTAGTGAAGTAATAAAACAATCTATACTTCAAATGAATAGTGTTCATGATGTTGTTGAAGAAACATCCAAAGTAATAGACAGGCTTGTAACACGTACACAGCAAATTGATAAAGCCCTAGATGCTATCACTAATATTGCTGAACAAACAAACCTTCTTGCCTTAAACGCTGCGATTGAAGCTGCACGTGCTGGAGAAAATGGAAAAGGGTTTGCAGTGGTGGCAGCAGAAGTGAGGGATTTAGCTGAGCAGTCTAAAGCATCCGCAAATGAAATCAATCATTTAATAAAATCTATTCAACAAGATACACAAGATACAGTTGATGTGATGCAAAAAGGCAAACAAAAGGCTGCAGAGGGAAAAGAAGCTGCTTATAAAGCAGATCAAGCATTCTCGTCTATTATGGTGGATATAAATAAAATCACCAGCCAAATTCAAGAAGTATCTGCAGCGACAGAGGAAATGTCTGCCGGTACAGAAGAAGTGAATGCCTCTATGTCGATTGTTTCTGAAACGGCAACGCAAGTAGCTAAGGAAACAGCTCATACTGTACAGTCAATCCAATCACAAGCGACCTCAATTGAGGAGCTATCGAATCAATCTAACAAAATAAAAGAAAAAGTAGAAGCTTTATCAGAATTAGTTTCGAAATTTATTATTGAGGAGCAAGAAAAAAAGAAATAATATATATCGAATATGATATAAAAGTAATAAAAAAGACTATTGTAATTTTTATAAAATACAATAGTCTTTTTTTATGAGAATTCAGGTTGTTTTTTTCGTTTTAGGAAACAATGAATTGCTTAGCTTAATAACGATATGGCGAGATCGCTATAAATTGGTTAGTTATCGATTATTCGTTAAATTTTTTGAAAATACATCTTTCGTGATGTAGAAAGAATACATACCTGCAAATTCTTTGAATTCCTCATTTAAACATTTGATTTTTTCTTCAAATTGAAATCCAAGCTTTTTCAAAACTCTAATAGATGCTTTGTTTTCAGGGAATACAACAGCAACAACACGCTCTATCCCTATTTTTAAAAATGCGTATTGTAAAAGGGCGTATGTGGCTTCTGTTGCATAACCTTTTCCCCATTTATCATACGATAAAGCATAATACATTTCTGTAGATGTAATCTCGAAGTCTAAAGGACCTAATCCACAATATCCGATAAACTTTTGAGAGGATTTTTCAAAAATAGAAAGATTGAATTTAGCAATATTATTTGCGTTGTTTTGTTTGTTCATCTCTATGCTCCATAGAATAATATCTTGTATTTCTTCTAGTGAATATGACGGACATGGCTTGAACTACCCCCACTTTTACTTCTAAACGAAGTGAAAGTGGGGGTAGTTCAATTCATTGCATATCAAGAGGTATACTTTATCCATTCTCGTTTCTTTCTACACTTATACAGATGGGGGAAGGAGTCTACTCCCATCTCATGAAGTTGTTTGGAAAATAGCAAATTCATTTAATTTCTTTTAAAATGAAGAGTTATTCTGATTGGATAAAGGATAATTTAGTAGTTAAACTGGTAAAACTTTATTATTTTTTGAAATAGTTTATTAAAGCACTACAAATTTATTCTTTAAAAATTTGTATTTCATAGTTGAAAATCCACCTTACTGTAACTATAATAGTTACAGTAAGGTGGATTTATAGATATATGTACTACATTTAATTACAAATATGAATGGAGTTGTTATAGGTTATGTAAATATAGAAAAAAGTGATAAATATCCTTAAATAATTATAATAAGATAAAACGTTTTCGAATTCATACACATTATTAAATATGTTTTTTTAATAGAGATATATATTTAAATTATTTTTATTATAAACTCGTATAAAAAAACTAGAGGTGGACAAAATGAAAATTTTTAAAGGCATGTTAATATCTTCACTTGCTCTTACAACTTTTACTGGGATAGGTACTACATTTTTAACAAATACAGTACACGCTGCTAATGATGATTCTACAAAAATACAAGTACGTTCCAATAAGAATTTAAACGATACAGCAATTGGCTCAAAATTTCCTTTCTTATCAGTTAATCCCTATGATGAACCTAGATTTTCAAGACAAGGCTACCTAGAAGAGGCACCCTTAGGAATTAATGCACCTTATGCTTGGGGAATTAAGGGAGGCGATGGTCAAGGAGCTACTTTTGTAGATTTAGAAGCAGGATGGTTACTAAATCATGAGGATTTAGTCAGTCAAAATATTGAATTTATGTCTGGAAAAATGGGTAATGACCTTTCTCACGGTACTTCAGTTCTAGGTGTTGTTTCTGCGGCCGATAATGGAATTGGAAACATTGGAATAGCACCCAAAGCAAAGGTAAAAGTTATTTCAGATATTCGAAACAATGGAAAAGTTGATGTAAGAGATGCTATTTTAAGTGCTGTAGATTCATTACATGCCGGAGATGTTCTATTAATAGAGGAATCTTTCAAATATCCTGGATATGGAGATAAACCTTTACCAGTAGAAGCGTATTCAAGTATTTTCAACGCAATTCGCAAAGGCACAGATAAAGGCATCGTTATTATAGAAGCTGCTGGAAATGGTGGGAATGATTTAGATGAATTTAAAGATTTTGGTGGTAAGCGAATTTTCAATCGCAATAGTCCCGACTTTAAAGATTCCGGAGCTATTATGGTTGGTGCATCTACTGCAAGAGTTCCCCATAAACGTTTAGATTTCTCTAACTATGGTAGTAGGATTGATGTATATGGTTGGGGAGAGTATGTTGATACACTAGATACATATCAAAATCAAAATAGCGCAGGGGACAAGATTACAGATCAGAAGATAACAAATCGTTACACTCCTAATTTTCGTGGTACTTCTAGCGCTTCACCTATAATCGCAGGCGCTGCTGTATCTATTCAAGGAATTGCCAAAGAACACTTAGGTAAGGCGTATACACCAAAGGAATTAAGAGCTATTTTAAGTAACCCAAATACAGGAACGAAATCTAATAATCCATCATCTGATAAAATAGGGGTTTTACCAGATTTAAAAGCTATCTTGTCTAATCTTGGATTTAAAAGTGATTTGACTACAAATGATTCTATGGCATTTCCAGAGAAAGTAGAAAAAAATAAGGAAGCAGAAAATTCAACTTTCGTATTTCCAGATGAAGAAAGAACAAGTAACGGGGACAAAAGCTCAACTATAACATTCCCAGAAGAAGATTTAAACCAAAAAGAGAAAGAAGATGTATCGATTGTTTTTCCAGAGTAATACAAAAATACTATCTCCAAATTGGAGATAGTATTTTTGTATTACTTTTGAACTACTCAGTAAAGCTAACAAAAGTAACTAACACAACTGTGCGAAAGATAGTAATAGAATATACTCATTACTACAATTGTGTGCGAATTCAAGAGAAATTAAACTACCTATCTCAAAAAGAATATAAGAAACAGATAGTTTAGATGTTATGATGTGCATCCCATTTTCAGGACTCACATCATAAGGAATTTTGTTTATTTAACAGCAATAATGGAGAAAAGCGGTATAGAAGCATAAGCAATTTGCTCAGCTTTTGTGTAGATTAATTCGTGAAAATCTTGTCTTGTTTGAATATCTCGAAATCCTAACTGGAATAGTACTGCCTTATCCCATTCTGGTCGCATAGCAAAAGTGAGTGGTAAATTTTTAGCAATCGCATCTCCTTCGCTAAATAATATTTTTTCATCATAAACTGGAAATCCCAATTGTTTTGCTTTCTCAATATCGTTTTGATAAATTTCGGCATGCATTTTCTTAGCTAATGTGATATTCCAATTCGCATCAAAGATTAGTAACTGACCATCTTTTTTTAACCAATTATACCATTCTGTGTATGTTCTTTCCGGATAATGAAGCGTCCAAGTTACATTACGTGAAACAATAACATCATATGACTCTATATCATCGAAAGGAGAAGCATCTAAAACATGAATAAAATTTACAGAAACTCCTGATTGTAATGCATTTTTTTTTGCAGTTTTAATCATATATTCTGAAAAATCTAAAGCAGTAACCTCGTGTCCCATCTGAGCTAATAAAATAGCAAAGAAACCTGGACCAGTACCAATTTCTAAAATTTTAAGAGGACCTTTCATACTAATATGTTCTTCTAAAATTCGTCGCCACGCTTCTTTTTTAAATCCACTTAGTTCTTCCTGAATAATGCCATCATATATTTCAGCACTGTTGTCCCAGTATTTTTGATGTCTTTTTATTTCTTCCATATTACTCCTCCTAATAAAAAATATTGACAAACTAAACCCACCTTTAATATGATAATCGTAATCATTACGATTTGCAATATAAAATTAGAAAGAGGGTTTGTAATGAATAAAAAGATAATCACTTCATTGTTGACTGTTTTGTTAGTTTTTGTTTTAGCAGGATGCAGTGAAGGCAGTAAAGTTACAACTAAGGAAAATAAAGATACGATTCAAGTGGCGCTAACATCTGATAGTGGTGCAGATAAATTAGATGCAGCTTCTTATGATGGATCCATGCCATTATATACTGCGGTGTATGATCCTTTAGTAGAATACGGAGAAAATGGGGAGATAAAACCTGCATTGGCTAAATCATGGGAGGTTTCGGAAGATGGGAAAACATATACTTTTCATTTACGCAATGATGTCAAGTTTTCTGATGGATCTAATCTCAATGCAGATGCTCTTCTATTTTCTATTAATAGATGGAAAGGCAAAAAAGAACATGCTTGGTTAAAAACAGCAGCGACTTTGGATAGGGCGGAAAAAATAGATGACTATACTGTTAAAATGACTTTTTCTGAACCAAGTGTTTTGATTTTTAATGAGTTAACAGCAGCTCGTCCGCTCCGGGTAATGAGTCCAAATTCTGTGGAACCTGCTGGAGATCCAAATGGTAAGTTTGTAAAAGCGATTGGCAGTGGCGCATTGAAAATCGACTCTCACAAAAAGGGGAAAGAGACGGTACTAACTCCAAATAAACATTATTGGAAATATAATTTTAAAAATAAAAAGATGATTTGGAAAGTTATCCCTGATGCGCAAACTCGTTCTTTAGCACTGCAAGAAGGAAGCGTTCAAATAGCAGGAGGAGAGATGAGCAAGATATCATATCAAGCCTTAAATGTATTTAAAGATAATAATGCCTATAAAGTAGAAACCAAACCGGGTACAATGAGTTATTTTCTTGCAATCAATAATCAAAAAGAAGCTTTACAAGATGTTAAAGTTCGCCAAGCGTTGAATTATGCCATTAATAAAGAGCATTTAGCAGATAAGGTATTAGACAAAAACGGATTACCAGCTAAAGGTTTATTTGCTAGGACTGTCCCTTTTGTGACAGAATCGAATAACTCAGGTTATACCTATAACCTAGATAGAGCGAAACAATTATTGAAAGAAGCGGGATATGGTGAAAACGGGAAGGTTTTAAAGCTTAAGCTAGCTTTTCAAACAGAAGAATTTCCTGAATGGAAACAAATTTCAGAAACTATACAAAGTAATTTGAAAGAAGCCGGAGTTGAAATTTTACTTAATAGCATGGAGTCAACCTCCTATTATAATAATTTATGGAAAAAACGAGATTATGACTTATTAATCTATAGAACCTATGCGGATAGTCTTAATCCACAAGGTTTTCTAGATTCCCTATTTGTGGTAAGAAACGATGGGAAAGGTGTAGCTTATACGGATGAAAATCTGTCAAATTATATTATAGAAGCTGGCAAAGCTATGACTAATGATGAACGTCAGGCAGCATATGACAAAGTATTTTCTTATATGAATACAAATGCAGTGACTGTCCCTCTTTTCTATCCAAATGATATCTTTGTACATCGTGCTGATACTAAAGGTTTTACTTGGGGACCAATCATTGATGACCCGGTCATTTGGAATAACCTAGAAAGGGTAGAATAGAAGATGTGGCGTTTTACTGTAAACAGATTATTTATCATTTTTTTAACTCTATTTTTTCTCAGTATTTTTTTGTTTTTTCTTGTTCGAATAATTCCCGGTTCACCAGAAATGGTCATACTATTACAGCGTGGAGGAATTATAAATACCGAAGAATTGACTAATCTAAGAGAAGAACTTGGTCATAATACATCATTATTTAATCAATATATTGGGTGGGCAATGAAAATAATAAGGTTCGATTTTGGTGTTTCTTACCAATCGAACCTCCCTGTGGTAGAAGAAATATTTTCACGAATAAATGGCACACTTTTATTAGCTGGGCCTTCTCTAGCTATTTCAACGTTGGCTGGGATCATCATTTCTTTTTATGCCGCTCTTTATAACGGAAGTAGATGGGACAAATGGATTGGCAATATATCTATTTTTCTATCATCACTGCCAAGTTACTTGGTTGGACTATTATTGGTATTAATATTTTCTATACACTGGAAAATTACCCCTGTATATGGTAATGATACGTGGTTACATTTCATTCTCCCTATTGTGACTGCTAGCTTATCCCTTAGTGCAGTTTTTGTGCAACTATTCCGGCAAATCATAGGGGAAGTAATAGAAAGTCTTTATTTTGAAGCGGCTCGAGCAAGAGGTTTAAAAAATGTAGTTTTATACAGTAGAACTCTCTATCTGCCTTGTATTCATGGATTTTTAACGGTGATAGCTGCTAATATTGGTAGTTTGTGGGGGTTGATTATTGTGATTGAAACTATTTTTGCTTGGCCTGGGGTAGGGAATTATATTATTCATGCAGTTTCTGTCAGGGATTATCCAGTTATTATAGGGTTTACATTAATAATGGCGTTTTTTACCATGCTTATCTATTTAATAATTGATATGCTTTTACGATGTATAGACCCACGTCAAAAGTGGAAAGAAGGGGGAAGAGAATGATGAAAAAAGCAGCATGGATTCTCCCGATAACTTGTTTTATTTTGTTAATCTTTTTAATAATAATAGGGATTTTATTGACTCCATATAGCCCATATGAAGTAAATGCGTCAGAGAAATTACAGCCACCAAATTCCCTTCACTGGTTTGGAACGGATCATTTAGGGAGAGATATATTAACTAGACTTGTTATTGGAGCACCTTATACTTTGCTTTTTCCGGCCATCGTCTTAATACTTTCTTTTATTTTAGGGACATTATTTGGACTTATTAGTAGTTTATGGGGGAGAAAAATAGATACTATAATGACTGCTATCATGGATTCCTTCAGTTCTATACCGAATTTGCTTTTTGTTGTTGCCATTACTGGTATTTTGGGTCCAGGGCTTGTTAATACGTTAGTAGCTGTTCTAATTTCCTGGTGGGTTCAATATGCAAGAATCATACGTAACGTGTCGGTTGTTACACGAAATCAACCGTTTATTCTCGCTGCACAATTAAGTGGAACATTTGGAATCAAATTGATTTACCGACATCTGTTACCGAACACATTACCTCTTATTCGTGAACTGTTTTTTTTAGATATGGGGACCATTATTCTGATGATATCTAGTCTATCTTTTCTTGGTTTAGGAGCGCAACCACCAATGCCAGAATGGGGTGGCATGATACTTGACGGCAAAAGTTATTTCCAGATTGCACCATGGATTACTTTGATTCCTGCTTCCTGTATTACCATTTTTGTTATGTTATTTTATTTTATTGGAAAGGGGCTAAAAGTAAGTGACTGACAATATATTACTTGACGTGCAGAAACTTTCCATCAAATCAGGCGAGAATATACTAGTAAAAAATATTTCTTTTCATATTTGCAAAGAGGAGATGTTTTGTTTAGTTGGAGAATCTGGCAGCGGTAAATCAATTACTTCTCGCACAATAATGGGATTATTAGACAAGAGAAAAATAAAAGTAGATGGTGTCATAACGTTAGATAAACAAAAAAACAATTTGACAATGCTGTCAGAAAAGGAGTGGCAGAAAATCAGGGGAGAGGAAATAGCACTAATTTATCAACACCCCACACTGGCATTACATCCGTTTTTAAAGATTGGAAACCAAATGTTGGATGTGCTAAGAAGTAAAAAGTCAATAGGAAAAAAAGAAGCAAAGAAAGAAGTATTTCAACAACTATTGGAAATGAATTTTTCTGATCCCGAAAGAATAGCAGCTGCTTATCCTTCGCAGTTAAGTGGGGGTATGAATCAGCGTGTCATGATTAGTATGGCATTGTTACTACGGCCTCGTTTGTTAATTGCTGATGAACCAACGACTGGTTTAGACACAATTAACCAACAAAAAGTTATTCGAAAACTCTTAGAGTTAAAAGAAAAATATAAAATGTCCATTTTGTTTATTACACATGATTTACGCCTAGCGGACCAAATTGCAGATAAAGTGGCAGTGATGAAGAACGGTGAAATTATTGAAGTAGCACCGCTTTCTACCATTAGAGAAAATCCACAACACAGTTATACAAGAGACTTATGGAATAAACTCCCTAATTCTCAGGGGAGCGAGGGAGGTTCTACATGCTTTTAGAAGTAAAAAATATTTCTGCATCATTTCAACACTCAGAAAAAAAGATACTTGATAGTGTTTCTTTCCTACTTAAGAAAGGACAAAAATTAGGCGTTGTAGGAGAGTCTGGAGGCGGAAAAAGTACACTGACAAAAATTATATCCGGTTTTCATCCATATACAAATGGAAAGGTACAAATACAAAATCGAGTAATTAAAGCAACCGCTAAAGATAGAAAATGGATAAGCAAAAGGTTACAAATGGTTTTTCAGAATCCAATTTCCTCACTGGACCCTCAGCAGACTGTTCAACAAATTTTAGAAGAGCCATTGCTTAATTTCACTTCATTTACTAAAAAAGAACGCAAACAAAAAATTTTGGAACTATTAGCAGAGGTGAATTTACAACCTGACGTTTTAAAAAGGAAAAGTAATTCATTAAGTGGGGGACAAGCACAAAGAATTTGTATTGCACGATCATTGTTAGCTAATCCAGAAATTCTTGTATGTGATGAGCCAGTTACTAGCCTTGATATGACAACACAGTTAAAAATAATGAAACTACTAAAGAGAGTTGGTAAAGAGCAGCAATTATCAATTATTTTCGTTTCACATGATATTTCGCTTGTTTTAGAATTTTGTGATGTAGCCCTGGTACTTAAAGACGGGAAAATAGTTGATTATTTTGTAGCAAAGGAGTGGATGCATGCAGATAGAGATGCTTACACAAAAAAATTAATTGAATCAACTGGAATTCTCTAAATTATTTAAAAGGATGATTTATCATGTAACTGCAAATGAAGTCTATGTATATGTGAAGTAAGAAAAAAGAGGGCGTATCCAACCCTCTTTTCTGATTTTAAAATATTATATATTATCAAATTTTTTAATTTTATTCATAAATATGGATATATTAATGTTTGTGATGAAGTGAATTATGGTTCCATATTTTATGAGTAGTAACTAATATCTGATAGGAGTGTGGCGAGAACCCTATCAGATAGGACTGACTATATTGTATGCAGAACTCTTGAGAAATTTATACAGAGAAAGAGCAGCTAGCATAAGCTAACTGCTCGATACAGAAAAGAGAAGAAAGATTGGACAGGTAAAAGAGTTCTAGCTTATCGACTATGTATAAAATTTGCGGAATATTGAAAAACATTCCGTCCAGCCAAAATAAAAAGAGCACCTTTGAGCAGCGCTCTTCCTCGGAGTGATTAATCAAATGTACATAATATAAATGAAAGCCCAATGGAGGTATATTGAAAAGTGTTCAATACAAGGTATGTATCTCTAAATAAAAAGGTGATGGAAAATAAAAGGGGCGGCTAATAAAAACTGGCTGCTCCAATAAGAGATGAAACTTTAGATGTAATTATAATATGAGCGGAATATTGAATTTTATTCAGGGTGGGAGTAGTGGTAAATGAATAAATTTAGGCTGTTCCAACTTGGTTTTGGTCTGCAACATCAGCATCAAATGTGTTTGTCGCGCTAACCCCGTTAAAAGTATTTACGACAAATCCAACATTGGAAGCGCCAGATCCATTATAAGCTTTCGTATTTTCTTTCGGAGATACGTTATAAAAATCCCCTAGATTGAAAGCACCATTACTGTTTTGAACGACGAGATTTCCAACAACAGAAGGCATAGTACTCACCTACTTTCCTAGAAGGTATTTGAATTAGTATATGGTGTATTCGTCTAGAGGTTCATTTGGATCTAAGACTTCAAAGTTATTGCTCGTGAAGAGTTTAATAAAATAATCTTTTGCGCGACACGTTTCCTTATAAGTATGTAAACACAAAATGGGAGAGTCATTAAACAGATTGATTGAAAGTAGGAATGAAAGCCGTCAGGTTGAGCTAGTGCCAATTGTTTTATACCAAAGGATATAAGCCATTTCAAAAGCCCCTCTCTGTTGGTGTGGAAATCTCACCATCCATATCAGATTTTAAAATAAAGAAAAAGAGGATTTTTATGAACAAAAAATGTTATCTGATCCTATAGGTAGATAATTATATCTTGATTTCCGAATTTATAAATGTTAGTATAAATATACACCGTTTCTTATTTATCTATAAGTAGTGTCTGTAGAACGAATAGAATAATTTAAAAAAATCCTCTTTTGCACCCATATGCAGAAGGGGATTTTTTTTTTATGGGATTTCAAATTTACTTTTAGATAAAGCTTTAAGTACTGGTTTTACAATTAAACCTAATAAATGAAAAACTTTATGGTCATTAAGTGCCTGTACGGCACATTCGGAAGGTGAAGGCATTCAAGTGGTTTCACTTAAAGATGTAGATACTTTTTACATAAATCATAGTAACAAAAAGATAAATGTAGTATCCGCGGATATAGATGAAGTTACTTTTTATTTGTTTATGAACTACTTTATTATAAATACAAAATTATTTAGTTTATATAATAATTATTTACTATATTATTAACTTACTTATCTTACAAAAATGTAAGATTTTTTTGGTTGACACTCGTATATATAAGTAACTATACTTGTTACACAATGCTGTTAAATATATTAAATAGTTTCTTACAATAAGTGTATGACCGTGGATTCTTTTCGAAACAATAGTTTAATTTAGTAAACTATTATTTTTTTGCAATATAGTAACAATACCAACTCAATGTATTATCCTTTAAACTAGGTCATATTTCTTAGAACTTAACTACTCAAATAACATATCTACCAACTTGCAATAAATTTTTAGATTGCAGAATTACCCCAAAACGAAATTTCAGCTTGATGGGCATGTGGTGGGACCCCCATATGAAATGAAAAATCAAGCCGTTATTTTTTGGGTTCAGGCTACCAGCATTTAAACTATTATTTACACTAAAAGAAGTACAAGGAGGAAGGTGTATCTATTATAATAGTGAGATATACCAAATTAGAAATGAATATTAAATTTAATAAAAAAGTAGTAGCATTCACGGCAGGATTAACAGTATTATCTTCACCATTGGTATCGTTTGCAGAGGAACAACAATCGGTAAACAATAAGCAACCTACAAGTATTCAGGAACAAAGTAAAACAACATCAGATGAACAGGCTTTAAAAAGTATTGAAGCTAGTTTTGAAGGGGTAGACGGACGTGGTGGAGGTACTGTCGACAATAAGAAAACAGACAGTCTTCAACGTTCAGAAGGTATTCATGAAGAAACAGGTACATTAACTGTTCCTAGCAATTCAAACAGAATAAAACGTAGTCTATCTTCCACAACATCTAGAACCTCTAGTACAATAAACGGTGTTCCATTCACTGAATGGATTGTTCCAGTAGGTAACGATAATATTCGTCCTCAAAACTACATGAGTCCAAAGTACATTACAATTCATGAGACTGATAATACAAGTGTAGGAGCAGGTGCTAAAAACCACGCTCAATACCTATATAACCAAGCGGTAGGGAACACAGACCGATCTGCATCATGGCATTTTACAGTAGATGATAAAGAGATTTATCAACACCTACCATTAAACGAGAACGGATGGCACGCTGGAGACGGTGACGGTCCAGGTAATAGGGAATCCATTGCAATTGAAATTGCAGTTAACAGGGATGGTGACTACAATAAGGCAGTAAATAACGCTAAGAAACTTGTAGCGTATTTAATGAAAGAAACGGGTGTACCATTAAATAACATCGTAAAACACCAAAGATGGAGTGGTAAAAACTGTCCTGCTATTATGATAAAAAGTGGACAATGGGTTCCATTCGTAAATGGTGTTGAAAGTTATTATAATAAATTTAATCAACCAACAGACGATATAACAGGAGGTTGGTATGAGTCAGCTATTCGTGATTTGAATAGAAGGGGTATTATGGTAGGAGAAGGAAACGGGGTTTTCGCACCTAATAGAGCGATAACAAGAGCCGAATTTTCTCAATTAATCTCTAAATCTCTAAACCTGCCAGCTGGAGATGCTTCATTTAAAGACCTAAACGATGCAAATTCAACTTTACGAGATGGTATTAAACGTACTGCAAGTGCAGGTATCATTCAAGGTAGAGGAGATGGTTATTTTGACCCAAACACACCTATTACAAGAGAAGAATCAGCAATTATTGTAAACAAGGCTTTACAGTATAAAGGTATACGGGGGCCAGTTGCAAACTTACCATTCTCAGACAAAGACCAAATTAGCTATAAAGAAGACGTACAAAGATTGTATGGCTTAGGTATTGTAAAAGGTAAGGGTGACAATCAATACGTTCCTAAAGGAACAACAACTCGTGGTGAAACAGCAACATTCATTCTAAACATGCTTCAAGTAATTGAAAATGGTAATATTCAAAATGGAATTGGAACGGCTCAAATTAATGGTATTGGAGTAAATGTTCGAAGCGGATCAGGTACAAACTATTCTATTGTTAGAAAGACAAGTAAAGGTGAAAAAGTTACAGTATATGAAGAAAAGAACGGCTGGCTAAGAATTGGAACAGGGCAGTGGATTTATTATGACTCTAGTTATATTAACTATAACAGATTATAAAAGACTTAATAGTTAAAAGAACAGGTCATATTTGGATATATAACTTACTCTCAGGTTGTGAAGAAGACTTTCTCCACAACCTGTTTTTGTGTCTGGCCCCTTTTTTACCTGCCAATAAAAAAGATAAAATGGAAGAGCGTTTGAAATATTCGGATAAAAAGGGGCGAGATACGGTGAGTATAATTTAAAAAAATTTAAAGTTAGATATTAATCGTATTTAAACAAGTAGATAATGCATCTGAACAAAGTGATATATATTCTTTAGGAAGACTACTATATTTCATTTTAACTGGCAGAGAACCAGTTCATAACTATATAGGAGTCGATAAGTTTTATTCTCTTATTGTAACAGCTACTTCCGAAGAACCTAATCATAGACATGCGAATACCCCTATTTTTGAAGAAGAATTCAACAAAATTGCTATGCAACCTCAAACTAATATAAGCAAAAGTATTCGTTAAAAGTGTACTTAACGAACAGAAAATATACACTTCACTCTATCTATAGTAAAAAAGCCACTGTATCTCGTTTATAAATTATAATGGATTTTTGCTATAGATAGATTAACATATTAAATTCTTATCCCTTAGAGAGATAGTTCATGTCATGTATTAATTTCATCACTTTCTTCTAATTGACGTTGTTCTAAACGCTCAATTGCAGCTCGACGTTTAGTATCATCAATATTCGTATAAAGAGAGGTAGTTTCCATCGAATTATTCCCCATTTGATTTTCCAACAGAACCAAAGCTTTATTTTCATTATAATGATAAGTTGCGTATATATGACGCAACTTATGGGGGGGGGCTCTTTTTTTCATCAAATGCTCTAGTATATTTCTCTGTGAGTTTTTGTATAACATTTTAGCTTGATAGCGATGTGGCTCTACCTCGTTGTACACAATGAAAGTATTTTTTCCACAAGAGTCTAAGGAACTAAAACAAATAAAAGTTTTTTCATTTATTTACAAAAAATTCAGTTAATATTTTTTTATTCCTTTTAATGTATATATCTATTAAATTCAGTTGTTTATATGCATTTATAATAGTTTTATTTGCATATTTATTAACTTTTAGACTATTAAAACTTTAAAAATTTTTCAATAAAATCGTTTGCCTCTTCTGTATAAGAAATATATACTTTGAGGTGTAAGGGTTAATACCTTATAAAAATTTAAAGGAGGTTTTTTTATGAAAAAAATGAAAAAGTTAGTGAACATTGCTTTAGCTGGAACTATCGGTTTAGGAGGGGTGGGAGCGTTCGCACCAACAGATGCAAGTGCAGCTGAGGTCTCTCCTGCTAAAACTAATATTTCTACTAACTTATCTACTGAATTACCTACTAATTTTGTAGAGTCTAAGTTACCAAATGCAGCAAAAGCTAGTGCAAATTTAGATGTAAGTATAGATGTATTAGGTATCGCTAATTTGATTAGGAATGCTATTAATAGTCAAACTAATCGTTCAGGATTTGTAAAAGGTGTAATGGAATCAACATTTTATTCTGCAGGTCAACGTTATAATGTTATGGTTTTTAACTTAAACCAAAACTATGAGGATCGTTTTAACGGTGTTAAATTCTTCGGAACAACAGTATATGATGGAATCACTTTTGGAATTTGGGTATTTGAGGATGGGGAATTCACGAATAAAGGTGATGGCGGATGGATTAACTGGGCATTTAGAGGTTGGTTTGATCGTGATGGTGGCCATGTTAAATTTTATCGCCCATAAAAATAAACCACAAAATCAGCCAATTTTGCGGTTTATTAAATAAAAAGTATTACCTAAGCCTAGGAGATCATATTCTAAAATCAACTCCTAGTAAAAACAGTATAGATGATATTTATTAAAAAGAAAAGCACTCTCGGGAGTGTTTTTCTTTTTTTATTTAAAAATTAGGATTTTTAGGAATGGAAACAACAAACCCTTTACCTTCTTTGTTAACATAATATTTCGGAAATAAATAATAAGATTGTTAGTGTTTTTTATCATTTTAGCTAAGAAGACTTCTTTCTCAAGGAGTGTGAAGGGGCACAGTCCAGTGAGTAGGTGGGAGGCGTTCAATTAATATTAGAACATATAAAAAGACACTATAGTATGTATAGTGTCTTTTTATATGTTGACTTATTCTGAAAGAAAGTGTAGTGATTAATCATAATTTGTTGGATACTTCTTGGTTAATTCTATTATAACATTATCATGGAAGAATTTAAATGCATTTATGCATATATATAATTTTATTATATTTTAGACACGTCTGAATTTCTTTCGATTTCCAAAAGTTCCAGTTTCTTTATTTTTATATCTATACTATAATTTAACTGCTAAATCGTAAAAAAGGAGTTCTAATAGATATGGAGATGAGAAACTTACAAAAACTAATTGAAGACAAGAAAGTAGAATTAATTAAACTTGTAGATAAATATGGATTTAGACATCAGCAGGTGCTAAGTTTAAGTCAAGATATAGATAAGTTAATAAATCAGATTATTTATATAAATCACAAATATAAGTAGAACCCTACATTTATAATTGCCGTTTAATGAGAAATACTTTGGAATATTTTAATTTAAAAGTAAAAAAGAAAATATTGAATTAGAGGAAACTTTTCATTTTGCACCAAAATATAATAATGTATGCTCTAGACCACGTGTGCAGAGGATATGCAGCAGAATTTATTATTAATTCTCACCGTGAAATGATTAATAGATAAATAATTATTATTAATTTATTTATTTATATATAAAAACTGTGCTAAAAACTTGCATTATAACAAGTTTTTAGCACAGTTTTTTTATTTTATGCCTTTCATTAAAACTTGAATCTTTGGGGCAATAAAATATAAAATTACACTTAAAATGATTGAAAGGCCACCAATTACACCGAAATAAATAATTTCTGTTTCAGGATTATATAATCGAACTATTTGAGCATTTATAGCTTGTGCAGCTGCACTAGTTAAGAACCATAGACTCATTGTTTGAGCAGAGAATGCAGCTGGTGCTAATTTGGTTGTAATTGATAATCCTACAGGTGATAAACAAAGTTCCCCGATTACTACTAACAGGAAGCTAATCGCTAACCACATAGGGCTTACAAGGGATTCTGTACCATGGATATATGCAGGGATAATCATAACTAAGAAGGATAAACCAGCAAATAATAAACCAATAGCAAATTTATTAGCCGTACTTGGTTGACGTGAATTAAGCTTTACCCATAACCAAGCAAATACCGGTGCTAACAAAACAATATAAATAGGGTTTAATGATTGAAACCATGAAGATTGAAGTTCAAACCCGGCCAACTTTAATTGAGTACGCTGATCAGCATATGAAGCTAAAATGATAGCTCCTTGTTCTTGAATGGCCCAAAACATTGTAGCAGCGATAAATAATGGTATGTAAGCAATTAAACGAGACTTTTCAATTTTTGTAGTTTTCGGACTACGATACATAAAAATAAAGTAACCAGTTGGAATGAGAATACCTAAGATACTTACTAATAAAGTGAATCGATTAATAGTTAAAATACCTGTTGGTATCGTTAAAATACAAAATAGTACTATAGCTATTGTACCAATACTAAACTGTATAATAACTTTTTTTCTTTCGATGTCTGTTAAAGGATTTGGTACTTGTGTTCCTGCTAAACCAAGGTTTTTCTTTTTTGTAAGAACGAAAATAATTAAGCCTAATAGCATACCAATTGCAGCGACACCAAAACCTAGGTGGAAGTTATACTTTTGACCAAGTGTTCCTATAACAAAAGGGGATAAAAGTGCACCTAAATTAATACCCATATAGAAAATACTGAAACCTGAGTCACGTCGAGTATCTGTTTCACTATATAAATCACCAACAATGCTAGATACATTAGGTTTTAATAAACCTGTACCAAGTACTAAAAACACCATAGATATGAATAAAGTACTTATAGTTCCAGGTAGTGCTAAAATCAGGTGACCGATCATAATTAAAACTCCACCCCAAAAAATTGTTCTACTTGAACCTAGTAGACGATCTGCAATCCAGCCACCAATAATGCCAGACATGTAAACGAGAGATCCATAGATGGCCATAATTGACGCTGCGGTCGCATGATCCATCCCTAAACCACCTTGTGAGATTGAATAATACATATAGTAAAGTAATATTGCTCTCATCCCATAGTAAGAGAATCGCTCCCAAAACTCTGTAAAGAATAGGGTGAACAGCCCCTTAGGGTGTCCGAAAAAACCGCTTTGCGGAACAGTACGAATAATATCGCTTTTACTAATCTTCTCCATACGAATACACTCCTTATATATAAATATAATAATACTAACTTAGTATAAACTAATAATTAGAAAATTAAAATAAATATTTACTTGGTTAATTATTAGAAATTTTTTAAAAAATAATTTTCTTGTTGATTTTAATGGGTATTTTAATTATATTTTTTAATATAGATATATTGATTGAAGATGATGATAGTGTATAAATATTAATACAAACTGTAGGAGGATTTATATATTGTTAAAAAAAGAAGTTTCTATAGAAGATATTTATCAGGAAATATTAGATGGAAAAAGAATTAGATTTCCTCCAAATACATGGAAAGAAGATATAGATAATAAAATGGCGCGGAGGGTATTAACATATTTGCTTAACAGTATTTTAAAATGGAATAAGGAAGACATAAGAAAAAAGTGGAACACAAAATTACTTGTAAAGTATAGGCTACGAGGATTACTCAAACATAGGTATGAAAATAGCCCTTTTAAAGCAATTAATGATTTGTATCCAAATCAGTTCAAAGAATGGGAATTTGGTATGACTCCTTTAAATTTTTGGACTAAAGAAAAAGCATTAACAATTTTGAAATGGATTATTGAGGAAAAAGAGGGCCTTTCACAAGAAAAGCTCTTAGAATTATACGGGAAAAAATGGTTGAAAAAAAATAAGCTTAGTGCACCTCTGGCTATGTATTGGAATAGTAGCCCGTATGCAATGATTAATGATCTTTATCCAGGCCGTTTTAAAGAATGGGAATTTGGCATGACCCCTAATAACTTCTGGACTAAAGAAAAAGCATTAGAAGCATTGAAATGGACCATTGAAGAAAAAGAGGGATTAACCCCTAAACAATTGCTTGATATATACAATGTAAAATGGTTAAAGACCCATGGATTAGCATCAGCATGTCAAATAATTTGGGGGAATAGTCCGTTTAGAATGATTAATGATTTATATAGAGACCGTTTTAAAGAATGGGAATTTAGAGTTACTCCTGTTGGATATTGGTCTAAACGTAAAGCATTAGAGGCGTTAAGGTGGACTATTGAAGAGAAAGAAAAATTGGATGAAAAACAGCTATTAAAAGTATTTAATCAAAAATGGCTAATAAAACAAAAATTATGGACGCCGTTAAAATGCTATTGGAAAGGAAGTCCATATGAAATGCTTATTGCTCTATATCCAAATCGTTTCTCAAAAAATATGTTAAAAGGATATATTTAAAAGTAAAGATTAAATTAATAATTATTGAGAAAATTTATGATTTAACATGCAGTTATTAATTTGGAGGAAGACACCTTAAAGGTGTCTTTTTTATATGTATAAAAAATAAAATATCACTTAGTGTAAAAAGATTCAAAGTACTAAAGGGATTTCTATTAATAATTAAATTAAATCATTCATTGATTAATTAATTATTCTATCTCTTTTCCTATTAGAACCAAATTTTTGCTAATTGAGAGACTCCTTTTATTATCTCTTCTTCGCATAAATCACCAAATCCAAGTTGAATATGAGGATATTCTGGTAAATATTCCGAGAAATATTTTGAGCAAGGATAAACTATAATACCGTGATCATGTGCTCTTTCAATTAGCATTTTTTCACTCATTTTTGTTTTCACTTCAATAATAACGAAAATACCGGAGCTACCACCTTTAATCTTGACGTATTCCTTAAAATGCTTTGATAATTCCTTATTTAATAGATTCATTTTACGTTTATACAAAGTTTTCATCTTCCTTAAGTGCGAGTACCAATATCCTTCATTCATAAAAGTTGCCAATGTTCGCTGATGAATAGATGAGGATGTTTGTTCAAGTAAAGGGAGTATTTTTTTATATTCATTTATTAGCCGCCTAGGCAAAACCATATAACTGACACGGATAGAGGGGAGGAGTGCCTTTGAAAAAGTTCCTAAATAAACCACCCTATCATTTGAATCTAAACTTTGAAGAGACGGTATAGGTTGATGTATATATCGAAATTCACTATCATAATCATCCTCAATAATATAGCCTTCCACTTTTTTTGCCCATCCAATTAACTTTAGTCTTTTATTGACAGGGATGGTCACTCCATACGGAAAGTGGTGAGTAGGAGTGACATATAAAAGTCTAGAAGGCGATTTTAAAAGAAAATCGACTTGAATGCCTCGTTCTTTTACAGGAATTGGATCAATAATAAATGATTGAAGAACAAAAAGCTCCCTTGCCACGTTATATCCAGGATCTTCTACTGCTATATAATGATGATCTTGCTTTAACATTATTGACAAAATTAATAACAAATGTTGTGTGCTACTGCCAATAATAATTTGTTCTGCAGAAGTAGTAACTCCTCTTGATTGAAATAAGTAATCTGCTAGTGCTTTCCTTAATTTAATGTCGCCTTGTTTTTCTCCGTATGAAAACATGCTAGAGTCTTTAAGAATTTTGTTTGTAATCATTCTCCACTTTTTTAAAGGGAAGTTTTCTTGATCCACTGTCCCAATCTTAAAATCAATAGTTTTCATGGTAGTATGATTTATTTCATAATGCTGTTCTCTAATAGGTTCAAAATTAAGTGTTTCATCCGATGTAATAGCCTCTACAAAAAATCCTTTTTTGTTCTCACTTCGAATATACCCCTCTGATTGCAGTTGTTCATAGGCTACTTGAGTTGTGTTTCTGCTGACCTCTAATTGGTTAGCAAGTTGTCGAATTGATGGCAACTTTTTACCGTGTTCTAATTTACCAGATAAAATCTGAGTTCGTATATATTGATAAACTTGTTGATACATAGGATTTTTACTTTTTCGATTTATATTAAATATTAGTTCCTTCATTATTTTAATACCCCATCTGTCATTTGTATTTATTGTAAACTGTACCTTTTAGAAATGACAGTATAAATAAATAATGAATTTATAAAAAAATTAATTTAGGAGGAGAATTATGACAATATTTATGTACATATTTTGTTTGATTGTATGGGGACTTAACTTTATTGCAGTGAAAATTCAAGGAACTCCTGTCAGCTTAGAGTTATCTTTAACTTACCGTCTGGTTATGACAGCTTTTTTATTTTTGATGCTTGTTTGTTTTCTTCGACCAAATGGGATGCCAACAAAAAAAGATATCCCATTTGTAATAGTTTTTGGTATATGTAACTTTGCAATAAGCTATTTATGCCTTTATTACGCTACAATTTTGAGTTCTGCGGCAATTGTAACATTGATTTTTTCATTAAAGGTATTTTTGACTCCGATCGCACTTCGAATTTTTTTAAAAGAAAAGTTACATTCACGGGTTTTGGTTGGAGGGATTTTAGGGGTATTAGGAGTATGTATTCTTATCTATCCGAAATTGAATGATTTTCAAGGGTTCAATGATATAAAAGGAATTATGGTTGCAATTTTAGGTACGCTTCTTACAGCAATAGGTGATGCGAGCTCGGCACGAAATGCAAGCTATAAGGTGAACCCTATCTATGCAAATGTTATTGGATTTACAGTAGCTAGTTTATTGATGGGAGTAATTGTATTATTTCAAGGACAGGAATTTGCATTTCCTACATCGTTTTCATATGTATCTATGTTGATATACTTAACTCTATTTGCTTCTTTTGTAGCATGGTTATTCTATTTGAAGCTTGTAGAAAAAATCGGAGGAGCTCGAAGTGGATATATGGTTGCGCTATTCCCTGTAATTGGAGGGATAGCTTCCGTTTTAATCGGTGAGTCAGATCCATCCCTATATTTGTTTGTTGGATGTTTTTCAAGCTGTATTGGAGCGGCTATCGCATTAGGGTTTAGAACTCAAAAGCAAGATTCGAAATTAACTCTAAAAAGGGTTAATTAAGAAAGGAATAAGTGTAATGGACTTGAAAATAGATCCCATATATTTTTTATGTATGAATTGTGCACGTTCTTTTGAAAAAAATAAACCATAAGTCGCTTAAAAACTGGGTAAATAAGGATTTCTTTTCTCCAATTTAAATAGAGTATGTATCAGGACTCTGGGAATGTATCTTAATATTCATTCAATTTTATATGTATTATTTCATGCTCTTTTTTTACTTCTATTTTGATAAAAGATTTAACATTGAAGTGGATACAAAATAGTAGAGATAAGGTTCAGTAAGCGTACAAGAAGTATGTTAGTTTATCGAAAAAATCCCTACAGGGGACGTAGAGTAAGTCTAAGGGTATTGAAGAATTGTCGATTCTAAAAGTAAAGGACTTCTTGGAATGTAATAAGTTCAACATATAATTCGTTAAAACTGTATATAATTATGTTAAATTAATGTGAATTGATGCTTCTAAAGCACCGGCATTTAAAGCTAGAAAAGAATTAAAAGAAGCTGTGAAATAATTATACATAGTAAAAAAGGATTTGATATTCATATCAGATCCTTTTTTCATTATTAGTTTAGTATAATTGCTCATCGTAGCTACTTAACAAGGGTTTAAAAACTAAATATTTTTCAGGTACTACAACCTTAACCTAATAATTTTCTTAGTTTTTGGTATTCACTTTCCTAGCTTAACTGACATGGGGCACTATATCATCAAAAGAAAATTAGATGTTTAGTATTAAATAAAATTAGTAGCAATACTATCTAGGTTCTTTAAGGAAACCAAATGAGAGAGCAACATTTCAAAGGGTATCTTGTGATATAACTAAGTAGAATTTTTTAAACAAGGGGATGATGAGATGAATAAATTGAAGGGGAAAATTGCATTAGTAACAGGGGCTAGTAGAGGAATAGGCCGAAGCATCGCCTTACATTTGGCGCAAGCTGGTGCGTTAGTCGTTGTTCACTATAGTAAAAGAAAAGAAGAAGCAGAAAGTGTAGTGGATCAAATTAAACAAGATGGCGGTGCCGCATTTACAATCAGTGCAGATTTAAGTACCTTTAACGGCATTAATAAATTGTATTCAATGATGGATCAATCTCTTCAAAAATATATAGGTGATATTACATTTGATATCCTTGTAAACAACGTTGGAATTGGGCAGGTTTTAACGTTAGAGGAATCTACAGAGGAGTCTTTTGATGAGGTTATGAATATTAATGTAAAAGCTCCATTTTTCATTATTCAAAAGGCTTTGCCACGTTTAAAAGATGGAGGACGGATTATCAATATTTCGTCATTTGTCACACGGATCGCCTCCCCAAGTGTTTTTGCCTACAGTATATCTAAGGGGGCAATAAATACACTCACTCATACTTTAGCACAACAACTTGGTGCTCGTGGTATTACAGTAAATGCGATTCTCCCAGGCATAATTAATACAGAAATGAACGCTGAGACATTGGGCAACCGAGATGGACAAATATATGCTGCAGGTTTATCGACTTTTAATAGGTGGGGAGAACCTAATGATATAGCTGATATTGTAGGTTTTCTATCATCATCAGACAGTCGTTGGATAACTGGTGAGTTAATCGATGCAAGTGGTGGATCTTGCTTATAATGCTAGAGGAAAAGCCGATTTAAATAGAGTTGGATTTGCAACTCTATTCTTTATTTGTTAAACCACCGAACTACGCACCATTTATTAGCTCTTACAAAAACCAGCTTGAAACGAGGTCAAATGTATTAAGTCAATCAAGGTAGAGAAGCAATTGTGCTGTAGTAGGATTAATAGTAAGTGTAAATAGTAAAAATGCAATGAATATGCACAATTTCATATGTAATAGGTACTTTTTGTTAACTCTTTCACAGAGAAGGAAAGGTATGAATTTAGTATGATAGAATCAATTTATATTAAATATAAAGGGGATGAGTATATGCTAAAAAGAATGATTTTAGGAGTTTCATCATTAGTAGTGGGAGCAACAGTTGGCTTAGCGACAGATGTATCTGCAGCACCTGCACCACCATTAACATCATTAAATGTAGTAAAAGTTGAATCTCAATTAGGCGGAGTTGAATTTATTGGTCCAAACAATTTAAGTACGGTTAAAAATCATGGAGGAAGCTATTTATACATTTATACAAATGAAATGGGATATGGTAGAAATCCAATTGCTCAAATGAGTGGGCAAAAACTAAAAAAAGTAGATTCTAAGATGATTGATATTAATGGTGATAGAACAGTTGATGGCTGGGAATATAAATGGGATGCTTCAGGACAGCAAAATGGACAATTCAAATATCAAAACACATCTACAAATGCACCTTGGAATACATTATCTACTTCATTAAATATTAAATAAGCTAACAGAAGAATTCGATGTTATTTTTTATGTTTGAAATATATGTAATGTTTAGATACCTAAAGGAGTCTACGTTTTTAGTGGGCTCTTTCTAGCTAATGATAAGGTAACAGCAAATAAACTATTTTGTCTAATTGACAAAATGAAAGTTTACATAACGTTTTTCTGGTAAACAATTCTGGGTCTAATAGTGTGATCAATAAAGGAAGGAAATCAATTAAGTTATTTAGTGCGTCTTTCATCATAAATATCTAAAACTACATATTTATGAAATTTTATATTTAGTCCTAAATCATACGATTTTAATACAAAAAACTATAATTTGATTAGTAATAGTAGTGAAAAAAACATTAAATATATCTAGATTTTAAAGTTAATGTTACTTTATTACATAATTTGTTTAAAGGGATATATAAGGTTATTATTCAATGTAACTAAAATAATTTAAAAGGAGATAGGAAGTTATGTTTAAAGTAAAAACAAGGGGGGAAATAAAGAAAATTGTTATGGTTTCAATGGCTTGTACCATGTTGTCAATGTATGGAGCACCAATTTCTAGTACAGAGGCAGCAACCCGATCTCATGCCCCATCAGTTTATGTAACACCACAAAATACTGCTACTTCAGATATTATTAGCATAGACTGGTCACCAGTCCAAACAGCACCTTATACGTATTGGGCTGTGCATAACTGGAACCAGGGGGAGAGGGTGGTGGTTATGCGGGCTTCCAACAACAAAATGGTTTTGATCAATTCGGTAAACGAACCCTTCACTTTGCGCTTTGGGATCCAATAGCATCAAACCAACCAATAAAAGCTGAATATTTATCGCCGACTTCAGAAGCCAGTAGATTTGGTGGAGAAGGAACAGGTCTAAAGGTACAAACAACTTATAATTGGAAAGATAGTGAATGGTATCGAATGACTCTACGTTCTTGGCAAGAAGATAGTCATACGAAGTTTGGCCAGTGGATAAAAGATAATAAGTTAAATCAATGGAAGTTAGTTGCTATTATGGACCATCCAGTTGCGAATGTTGCATTTAACTATGGTCTATCGAAGTTCCAAGAGGACTGGGCTGGTAATGGACAAGATGTAAGAGAAGCACGCCTGAAAAATGGATACAGTAGAAAAGTTTCAGATAAACAATGGAATTCTTGGAATCATCAGCGTATCAGTGGGCAACATGATACATCTTATCAATACGATGGAGGAGCAACTTTAGAATATATATGGGTGAAGGCAGGAGGAAATACTCAATCAACGATTGGTACTGGAAAAACTTTTAATATAAATCAGCCTAGTCAACCAGAAATGGGAAATTTAGATTATGATATTCAAAATATTAGCTTTGAAGCTGAAAAATTAAATGTGTCTTGGAAATTGAAAGAACAAAGTACCCCACAGTTTAAAGGGAAAATCGAAATCTATGACAATGAAAAGTTAATGGGACAACCTTTGAAAGTAATTGATAATATTAAGTCCTACCAAACTAAAGTAAGCCAAACTATGCAATTGCCTCAAACGGCTTTTGCTAAAATTACATTAACAGACATATTTGATCGAACTGAAGTGAAAAAAGTAGAAATTACAAATGGAAATTCTGATATTTTAGTAGGGAACCAATTTGCATGGTCCCTAAAAGGATATAGTGATCGAGAGATTGCAAAAGTAGATTATAATAAAACAGCAGAAGAGCTGAAAATCAAATTAGAAGCTGGTGTACCGCATTCTTACTTCAATAGCACATATGCAAGTATTAAGGTCCAAAACTCATCGGGTAGCGTAGTATACAATAAGGAAATCGTGGGGAATAGACAACAAAATACCGAAACCCAAACTGTGTCTGTAAAAGTGGGGGATTACATTGAATTAACTCATGTAGAAGGAGACGCAGTAAAGGGAAATACACGTGCAACATTAACGAATCTTGAAAATAACAAAAATGAGACTATTGGAAAGACAGCAAGGTATCAGGTTACAAAAGAGGGATTAAAGAAAGTTGAAAAAATGCCCGAGACAACAATTCTAGATGGAAAACAATTTGCATGGTCATTAAAAGGATATAGTGATCGAGAGATTGCAAAAGTAGATTATAATAAAACAGCAGAAGAGCTGAAAATCAAATTAGAAGCTGGCGTACCGCATTCTTACTTTAATAGTACATATGCAAGTATTAAGGTCCAAAGCTCATCCGGTAGCGTTATGTATAATAATGATCATAAAAACCAATTAGTATTACATAACATCCTCAAAAGTATATATGAAGTTTAGCGTTTTCTTTGCGGTTAAGGAAACAGTAATCTCAAATGTTTCAATTCTAATGCTTGGTACATGAAAGAGGATAACAAGCAAGGAATGGAAGGCGAAAGATTAAAGCTGTTGAGTTCATGGACAAAGCTGGCATGAAGAAAGAGAAAATTCACAAGAGAATGAGGGAATACGAGGAAATAAAATCACTAAAACAATATAAATAGATTTTTAACTTTTAGTGTTTGACAATGCAACCACAGTCATTAGATAGGATATAGTTGTCTGTGTAGCAACGGAACCAAAACTTACATTAAGTATTAGCGAATATTCATTTCGTATATTAGTGGATATAAAAGACCGATTTTGAGTGTTATGATGTCAGCTAATGATCCTTATAGGACATTCTGAAATCAAAAAACGAGAAGCGTGCGGTCAAAAATCATTTGTGTACCCAAAAATCTATATAATTTTAGTCATTTTCGTCGTTTTTAATGTCCGCTAATGCTTATAGCGTGATTTGGTTCCATTGTAACACAAAGGCCTAATTGTAATATTGCATGCAGATGATACCGGAAAAGCATCATTTAATCCGCTTGTTCATATGTGAGTAATAACTAAAAATAAAAGTTAACATAAAGTCAACAGGTGTTACACGAAGAATAGATGAATTAGGGCGGATTGTTCTTCCGAAAGAGTTAAGAACAACGTTAGGAATCTATGCGCTTTATTTTCTTTTTGCACCAGAACCGTCTTTATAAGTTCTATGTCACTATAAAATGATGCATGCAACAAAACTATTTTCTTTATTAATAATAATGGTAATTTTTACACTAGAACTCTTAGTATTGCGTATTAAAATTCCTCTATTAATATATTTAAAGCTTTTGACTTAATCCTTTCATATTCCATAGCCCCAGCAAGTTCATCAGCAAGTAAAGGCGACTTTCTAACATATCTTTCGCGAATTACATCATACAATTCGTATGGAAATAACATATCAATAAACATAATTTTCTTCTGCTCAGCTGTTAAAGGAGAAACTGACTCATATGCGTTAATCATAATTTGAAATTGATTTTCATTCCAAACACCAGTTGTATCTAATAGAGGAATAATCATTTTACGCAAGTCTCGAATAGGTAAATCGAAAGAAACCGTATCTAAATCAATTACCCAAATCTGATTACTTGGGTCTAATAAGGAATTTCCTGTTCCATAATCTTGATGACATAAATTTGGGGATGCTTGTAATTCGTCAGTCCATTTAGTATATTCAGATTCCAATAGTCTTTGGTGCGTTTGTTTTGCTTCTAAAATAAACGCATCAATTTCAGCCAAATATAGCTGTGAAAATGGATCATCTGGCATAGTTGCAGATAAGGTTTTCCAAATCTCCATCTGCTGAAATCTTTTAATGTAATGATTGGGCCAACGTCCTAGTTTGGTGAATATAGGTATCCCTGGTGGGGGCTTATAGCCAATAGAGGCTACATGGAAATCTGCTAACCCTTTCATAATCATTTCAAGATCTTCTTGCATTGTAAGCTCAAATGGTCTTCCCTCAATCCAATCATAAACGACAAATAAAAATGGACCGTGCTTTGTATACAACTGATTCAATTTGCTTGGGATTATGCTCGGAACACGCATGCCTTTGTTGGCTAGATAATCTTGAGCGTGAATGGAAAATAGAGCTTTTTTTTCGGGGCGATGAATTCTCTTTAAGCAAAATGGTCCATCTGCAGTTTGAATTTTCCATACTAAGGCCAGTTGTCCACCTTGTATTAATTCGATTGTAGTTGCTTGAATATCCCAATACTGAATCATTGTCGCTGCCAATTCTACTAGTTTTTGTTCCTCTTCGGGCGATAATGTATACACCGCTTCTTCGTTTTTATTCTCCACATATATCACCATCCTTTTATACTCTCTTATTACTGTATGGTACATGACCATTTTTGTTCTAGCCATTTGCCTTTAAGAAGAAAAAGTACTATTGACTAATTTTCATAATAAAGGATGAAAAAATGGTCGATAAATCACAAACACAAAGTTTTTTTCGTAACATATAAAGAAGGTTGTATTTTTATGAAACAGGGAGGCGCTTTAATGAAAATAGCCATAATTTCGACTGAAAAGCTACCTGTACCAGCTGTACGAGGTGGAGCTATTCAAATTTATATAGATTCTGTTGCTTCCATTATTGCTTCAAATGGAAAAAATGTGACAGTTATTTCTATAACAGATCCAAATTTGAAACCAGAAGAAAAAAACAAAGGCGTAAGGTATTTACGGTTTCCAGAAGAGGAATATCTCCCTTATGTTATTAAACATTTGAAACAGGAAAAATATGATGTAGTTCATTTATGCAATCGTCCAAATTGGATTACAATTTTAAGTGAGGCAGCACCACAGACGAAATTCGTGTTAAGTGTGCATAATGAAATGTTTGCATATGAAAAGATAAGTGATGAAGAGGGAGAAGCATGTATTGCAGCTGTTTCAAAAATTGTAACAGTTAGTGATTATATAGGAAGAACAATTACCTCGCGCTTTCAAGCCGCAAAAGCAAAGACGAGAACAGTATATTCTGGTGTAGATGTAAATGAGTACTATCCTTCGTGGACTGTGAATGGAACAAAAGTTAAAAGTCATGTGCAAAAACAGTTGGATTTACAAAATAAAAAAATAGTTTTATTTGTTGGACGCTTGAGTAAAGTAAAAGGTCCTCATATTTTGCTACAAGCTCTTCCTAAAATAATTGAGCAAAATCCAAACATAGTAATGGTTTTTATTGGTTCAAAATGGTTTGGGGATAACAATGTAAATAATTATGTAAAACACTTATATACCTTAGGCGCTATGTTTCCAGAACATGTAGTCTTTATTAAATTTGTCAAGCCAAAGGATATTTCAACACTTTATGCTATGTCAGATATTTTTGTTTGCTCTTCACAGTGGCAAGAGCCCCTTGCTAGGGTGCATTACGAAGCAATGGCAGCAGGTTTACCAATAATTACGAGTAACCGAGGTGGTAATCCGGAAGTAATTGAAGAAGGAAAAAATGGATATATTGTCAATGATTTTGAAAACCCTGATGCATATGCAGAAAAGATAATTAATCTTTTAAATAACGAAAATAAAAGAAAACAGTTAGGGAAATATGGACGTAGTAAGGTTGAAAAAGAATTTAATTGGAACCGAGTTGCTATGGATTTAATGAAAGTGTATGGGGAAATCTTATAAATTTTTAAGAAGGGGATGATCAAAGGTGGAAGAAACAACTGGATTAGAGAGTGAACATTTAAAAAAGGTCCTTAGCTTTTATCCATTTGAAATAAGTAATATTATTTTACAATCAAGCAGAAGTGGGAGAACAATGTGGGAAGTTGAAACAGAAGAAGGATTAAAAATATTAAAACAAGCACAAATGCACCCCAAAAGGATGCTATTTATTGCTGGAGCACATTTACATCTCCTTCAAAATGGATTGCCAATTACAAAAATTCATAAAACAAAAAGAGGGGGCTTTTGTATTGGATCTAATGAGTATGCGTATGTACTATATGATAAGCATCAAGGGAAAGAAGTCATTTATTATAATAAAGAACAATTAGAGAAGGTACTAATATATGCAGGTAAATTCCATCAAGCATCGGAAGGATATATTCCGATGAAAGAAAGTAAAATTCGGAGTCGATTAGGAAAATGGCATAAATTATACAGATGGAAATTACAAGAGTTAGAAGGAAACAAAAGAATTGCACTTTCCTTTCCAGATGATGTATTTTCAACTATGTTTTTAGAGTATGTTGATAAGATGTTAGCACGTGGAAAGAAAGCATTACAAGAACTAAATGATCCATATTATGACCAATGGACAAAAGAAGTTATTGCATCTAATAGTTTTTGTCAGCAAGATTTTACCTTAGCGAGGTTTACAGAAATAGATGATGCTATGTTTATGAAAGAGCTACATTCTATTACAAGTGATTTACCAGTGAGGGACCTACGTATTATTTTAAATAAAGTAATGAAAAAAATGTCAGTTTGGGATACTAATTTAGCTATTCATATGTTGAGTGCATATAATTCGGAAAATTCCTTTTCAGAAAAACAATTTCGTGTTCTTTGGACTGATTTATCGTTTCCTCACTTATTCTGTTCAATTGCACATAAATACTATTTAGGACAAAAGCGTTCGTGGTCTGACGAAAAGTATATTTGGGCATTGCAAAATATTATTGCACTTGAAGATTCTAAGGAAGAATTTTTACGAAATTTTTCTGATATTTATCATGAAATCAAGAGCAATGGTGGGGGGAAATAAAATGAGTTCAGAACAAGAAGAGATAGTAATCCCTATTTTAGATTTAGAGAAATTTGTATTTTCTCCACCTGGGCCAATGGGATGGGAATTGTCAGAGTATGAGCAGCAAAAAAATATTGTACTAAATGAATCTTCGGTACTAGAGAATTTAGCGATTATTAAGGAAGTGGAATTAGAGGAGTTACCCAAAATCGGATTGCTAGATTTAGAAGAGAAGTTACCACCAAAAACTACAATGATTGATGAAGTACAAGATAAAGAGATTCAAGATGTTATAGAGCTGGAAGAACAAAGTGAGGAATTAAATGAGATCGTTTTAACGCAAATAGAAAAGCCAAAAATAAAAGTCACTATTATTACTCCGGATCATCCATTAAAAGGTCCATGGGTATCAAAATTGGTAGATAAAGCTAAGGAGAACGATTAATGAAACTTCCGCAAATATATTAATCTTTTTATACTCTTTCAACATAGTATATATAAATCTATATGAAAGGAGTTAGGTAAATGGCTGATGTGAAAAGAGCAAAAATAAAACTAGATGTTGAGAATGGCTTTAGTGTTAATCCTGGTGATGATTTACAAGAAGTTCTAAAATCTCTAGCTGAAGTAATACAATCAGGCACGCATAATGGTGTAGAGGTTGAAATTCAATATGTTGATGAAACAGAAATTACTTTTACAGATGAAGAGGAGGACGAAAAAGAAGACGAGGAAGACGAGGAAGAAGAAGAAGAAGAAGAAGAAGAAGAAGAAGAAGAAGAAGAGGAAGAAGAGGAAGACGAAGAAGAAGAAGAGGAAGACGAAGAAGAAGAGGAAGACGAAGAAGACGAAGACGAAGAAGACGAGGAAGACGAAGAAGACGAAGAAGACGAAGAAGACGAAGAAGACGAGGAAGACGAAGAAGACGAGGAAGACGAGGAAGACGAAGAAGACGAAGAAGACGAAGAAGACGAAGAAGACGAAGAAGACGAAGAAGACGAGGAAGACGAAGAAGACGAAGAAGACGAGGAAGACGAAGAAGACGAAGAAGACGAGGAAGACGAAGAAGACGAAGAAGACGAAGAAGACGAAGAAGACGAAGAAGACGAGGAAGACGAGGAAGACGAAGACGAAGAAGACGAGGAAGACGAAGAGGGCGAAGAAGAAGACGCATAAAATAATTGATACTTAAAAACGCTTGGTTTCCCCAAGCGTTTTTTTCCCTCTACATATATAATAGGTGAAAATGTGAACCTCTAAATATAGGAATAGGTTGACCCTAGGTAGGCATTAGCCTATATTTTTATTTTATAGTACAGAAATTTCACAAGGAAAGGAGATGCAATCCATATTAATCGATAAGGTATATAAATTTTCATTTGGCCGAATCAAGGATAAAAAATCTTAATTGCGAGAACAATTATTTGTAGTCATTTTGTATTTTATCGTTTCCTTGCTATATTAAATCATCTGGTTAAAGAAACGTGGAAAAGATTAACGCAGCATTCTTACTCCATCGAGTTTATCCTATAAAAAATTTTGTACGGAAAGAAAAGTGTATTTGTATCAAAAATATTTAATTCTATTTAGCTCTATGTTTAAACTTTGTGGACCTAAACAAAGTGGATAATAATGGTGGTTTAAATGATTTGAATTTTGAGAGGGCGTAATAAGTTTTTAGAAGGTTGATTTGTAGATTCAGCGACTTGTTTATATACCTGATCAAGTTTTGTGGCTGTATGTTTAAATGTAAAGTTTTCTTCTACAACCTTTCTTCCGTTTTCAGCAATCCATTGTGCAAATTCTCGTTGGGATAGCAAAGCGTGGACAAGTCTGGTAAATTCCATTGGATTATTATACTGTTCTATTAGGCAGCCGTTATATTCATCTGTTATAACTTCAGCATTTCCCCCACGGTTTGTTGTAATAATTGGGATTCCAGCAGCCATTGCTTCATAATGAACACGTGCCAATGGTTCGTTCCATTGTGAGCTACATATAAATATATCCCCCATTAGAAAAATATTATGAATTTGATCTGCAGGAATAAATTTGGTGAAAATTACGTGTTCTTTAATTGGCCTAGCCATTTTATATAGCCTTTTAACATATTTATTTACTCGGTTATCACTAAACCATTTACCACCAACAATTACAAGTACCGTATCCTTATGTGTTTGAATAATTTTCTTCATAGCATGAATGAGTAAGTCAGGTCCTTTATTTTTGCATAATCGGCCAACAAATAGAATCACCTTTTTATCTTGGATACCGTATTTTGTACGATATGCATTTCTTATCTTTTGACCTGTTGGTGTCCAGATGGAGGGGGATTGTTTTAAATTTACACCAGAGTAAACAATAGAAATCTTTTCTTCAGCTTGTGGAAATCTTTTAATCACAGTTTGTTTAATGTAGTTGCTAACGGTCACAATGGCGGTAACCATTTCAAGAATAAGATTGCCTTCATAAATGGATAGTTTATGCTCAGCAAACATATCGTTATGAAGACCTAATACAAATTTACTGTGTGGGGAAGCTTGTTTATATAGAGGTATATTTTTAGGGCGATTAAAGACATGTATAATATCAAAGGTATTGGTTTGGAGTGTTCTTATAACATGCTGTTCATATTCTTTTTGAGGTAAATATACGTAATTGACATTATCTTGTGTTTTTTGATTTGGAAGACTTGGATCTGAAATAGAGAAAATAGTAAGTTCATAATCTTGACTTATATAGGGGGACACCCCATCAATCATCATTTGAATTGCTCCACCTTTAATTGCTGGAGATGGTAATTTTTCTGTACATATATATGCAATTTTCATAAACTAATCTCCTTTGTATAGTTGTTTTATATAATGAAATTCTGCTTCCAACCCATCGGATAGAGAAACTGTTGGAGAATATTGCAGTAATGTATTGGCTTTAGATATATCTGCCCATGTTTGCTTCGGTTCCCCAGGAACTGATTTTAGAAATTTTTTGGTTGCTGATTTCCCTGATATTTTTTCTAAAATAGAAATGATGTCTAAAATGGAAGCTTGTTCTTTTCCGCCGATATTGATAACTTCACCTATTATACTTTTTTTTGTCTCTAAAGCTGCCACCGTTCCTCGTATACAGTCATCAATATAGGTGAAATCGCGTGTTTGTGTTCCATCACCAAATATTGTGAGAGGTTTATCTTCTAACAGTTGTTTAATTAATCTATGAAATGCCATATCAGGACGTTGTCTTGGCCCATAAACTGTAAAATATCTTAAAATAACAATTGGTATATGAAAATTTTTGTGATAAACATGACATAAGTGTTCACCACTTAATTTGGTAACTCCGTATGGAGATAGGGGGGTAGGTAATAAATCTTCAGAAACTGCGCCAGATTTTTCACCATAAACAGAAGATGTTGATATATGAATAAATTTATCTAATTTTATGTGTTTACAGGATTCAAGCAACTGCTGTGTAACTATTATATTATTTGAAACATAAGACTGAAAATCTTTTCCCCAACTTGTTCTCACACCAGGAATAGCAGCTAGATGATAAACAACATCTATATCTTGTAATAGTTTTGATAAATCTATATTTAAAATATCTTCTTGTATGAATTGAAAACGTGAATTCAATTCGAGAGATTGTATATTATCTGTCTTTAAAGTGGCTGGAGTAGGACCGATGAAATGATCAATTCCAACTACATGATATGCACTATTTTTAAGTAACGCTTGACACAAATGTGAGCCAATGAAACCAGCGGCTCCTGTTACAAGTATTTTCATGACCGACCCACTCCAATATATTGTAATCCGTATTTTTCTATTTCATCTTTTTCAATGCAATTGCGTCCATCTACGATTGTGCGTCCCTTCATAACTTGTTTGACTTGTTTCCAATTAAGTGTTTTAAATTCATCCCATTCCGTTGCGATAATAATGCAATCGGAATTTGTGATTGAAGACTCTAGGTTATCATGCTGTGTAACTTGTCTTTTTAAATGTGGAGGAAGAAGAGCTTTGGGGTCATAAGCATGTAGATCATAGCCATGAGGAATTAATTTTTCAAGAAGTATTACGGCAAGGGAGCTACGAATATCATCCGTATTTGGCTTAAATGCAATTCCTAACACCGTTATTTTTTTTGAAAAGGGATTTTTTATAGCTTTTTGAATCTTTTCAACATAGAGGTCTATTTGTGTGGAGTTAATGGATTGTACAGCTTGTAAAATAGGAACCGCTACGTGCTTATCACTTGCTGTATAGATGAGTGAATGTAAATCTTTTGGAAAGCATGATCCTCCATATCCCATTCCCGCCTGAAGAAAATGAGGGTTAATTCGAAAGTCATGGCCAATTCCTTTTGCCACCTCAACAATGTCAATGTTATATGCATCACAAATCCGAGCGATTTCATTTATAAATGATATTTTTGTAGCTAAAAATGCATTGGATGTATATTTAATCATCTCTGCTTCATTTAGACCAGTACAAACGAAAGGAGCACTAATTCCTTTATATATATTCTGCATAATTTTTAACGACTTTTTGTCACCTTTTTGGGTTCCTATAATAGTTCTATCTGGGTTGAGCATATCACGAACAGCAGAACCTTCACGAAGAAATTCAGGATTAGAAACAATATTGAATAAGGATGATGAAACACCAGATTTAATAATCTTTTCACATATTTGCTGATTTGTACCTGGTGGAACTGTACTTTTGGTAATAATAGTTTTATATGATGTTATAGCTGGAACTAGTAGATCGATAACAGAATAGATATATTTTAAATCCGTCTTTCCACTTGATGTAGAAGGAGTTCCTACAGCAATAAAAATAATGGGCGATTGTCGAATAGTGCTATCAATATCACAACTAAATTGTAATCGTTTTCGATTTTTATGAATAAGGTCTTTTAAATCTGGTTCATAAATGGGGCATTCTCCCTTTTGGAGAGAGTAAATTTTATCTTGATCTTTATCTACGCATATAACATCATGACCTAAGTCTGCTAATACTGCTGCTGATGTAATACCAACATAACCAGAGCCTATAATACATATCTTCATATGCTAATCACCTTTCTAAACTTAGTACTAGTTGTAACAGTATATTGATGGACAAGTTGAATTGGTGACAAGTAAAAGGGCCTATTCATATAAGCAATGAAAGTAGGCAGAAGGTAAAGGCCTCTTTTAATTTCATTATGCGCAGGTACAGAGGGTGCTGAATACATTGTTATAAACAATTAAAGGAGAGAGATTAGTGATTAAAAAAGCAATTATTCCAGCAGCTGGTTACGGCACGAGGAGCCTTCCAATTACAAAGGTAATTCCAAAAGAAATGTTTCCTATAGGTAATAAACCGGCAATTCATTATATTGTGGAAGAGGCTGTGAAGTCAGGTGTTGAGCAAATATTAATTGTACTTTCTAGCAGAAAGGATTTAATAGTTGATTACTTTGATCAATCATTAGAATTGGAGGCTTTTTTGGAAAAAGAGAAAAAATCTCATCTGTTAAAAGAGCTTACTGTTCCTAAGATTCAAATTCATTATATAAGACAGCCATATGCGAAAGGGCTTGGTGAAGCAATAAAATTAGGTGAAACATTTATTGGTAATGAACCTTTTGCTGTACTCTTACCAGATGATATTGTAGTTTCTGATAAAGAAAACGCTTTAAGCCAGTTAATTAAAATTTATAAAGAGAAGAAAAATAGTGTAATAGGCATTCATAGGGTACCAAATGAATGTGTAGAAAAGTATGGTATTATTGAAGGGAATATTGTAAGAGAAGATTGTATAGATGTTACAAATATTGTTGAAAAACCAAAAGTAAACCCTCCATCTAATCTCGCAGTAATTGGTAGATATGTTTTCACACCGGATATCTTTCCATTATTAAAAAAGCTTCAACCTGGTGTTGGGGGGGAATATCAATTAACAGATGCGATACATTCTTTAATTATGACTAAAAAAGTATATGGAAAAATGATTGAGGGTAAACGATTTGATATTGGACAAGAAGATGAATATATGCAGCTTCTTAACCTTTTATATGCAAAAAATAAAGTAAGTAAGCATTGATTTATGGAAAAAGCTTTAACCAATATCCATTTTAGATTAAGAAGAAATTCCTGAAGATTTGATGAAACATATGTAAAGTTAAGGGAATGAGGAATATCTATGTCGTATCTCTGAGTCAGTAGGGGATGGGGATACAATCAACTTTTACTAATAAAAAAGAAAAGATCATATGACTGCAGATCGTTTTTTCAAAAAAGTCTCGCGGTCTTTTCGGATTTTTTAGCTTTTTGCAATTACAATAGGGCAGAATGCACAATAACTGATTATAATTGCAAATGCCAAAAAAGAGAAAAGATAACAGATAGCATCTCAATAGACTCTTTTTAGGTTTTGTATGTCCAAAGAGTTGTGCAGGTATAGATAAGGAAAGCATCTATACCTGATGCTTTTTTCTTTGTTATATAAAAATTATACATTAAACGCTTTTAATGGATATATTAGTTATAGTTGGGGAAAATCATCATATAATGATATTGAACGGTTTCCAACCTGTTCCCCTATTTTTTTCAAAAGAGAGCACTTATTGTGAGAGTGCTCTCTTTTGTTTTTACTTTTTGGGAAGGACAAGCATATATTGAATAGAAGGACAGGCTTGCAGGTTTGTAATTTATTTTATTTCAATGCTCATTGAAAACTACTTATCACATTAAGGGAGTCCCTACTAGCACAGGTGCTTGCTTTTTATTGAATAAAATGGACATTTGAGTAGATAATGCTTTCGGGAGCTACCTGCCACTTAACATCCTAACGGACTGTTTAAAGTGAGGGCTTCTCGGTGAATCATTACTTTTGATAGCTAACGAATTTGTCCTAAGACAGCCGAGCTAACTTGTTTTTTCTTCTAAGTCAATACCAAAATTCTTTAATATGTTCTAGTAAAACAATCAGAAATTCTTCTATTGTATAGTCACGCATTAGAATTTGGCTTTTTTGATTGAAGTGATAGAAGGAATATACTTTTCTGAAATACGGCTGAAGTCAATGCCGTTGCTATGCAAGTGCAATTCCTACCCAAATAAAATGACGTTTGTTCTTACTTTATATAAATTGGCGTTCTTTTATAAAGTTTTTTTGCTTACTTCTGCATAAAGAAAAGACACTGTACAGTGATTTTTTATATTGATATAGCTCTAAAGAAAATAATTACAGTATGCATTTATATTGAAAAATTTTAATTATAAAATATAAAGTGTTCATTTTAACAAATTAGTTATTTAGTAAGCAAAAAAATAGGAGTGCCTGAAGAGCACTCCATGATGCCAATAACAACACTATAAAAATATATGAGTGGTTTAACTAAATATGTTTTTATTTTTATATTTTAAACAAAATCCTTTTAAAAATGAAAGAGTACCCTGAAAAGTGCTCTTTCATTTAAACATACACTGAAAAAGAATACACGATATTGTATATATGTTTTTAATGGTGGTGCAATTTTGAAACAAAATCTTTATTAAAATTGAATCAACCCCAAGGTGCGCTTCAAGGGGGGGAAATCGAGAAGTATTATTATGTTGGAAGTAAAGTTATTGCAATTGTCGATTTCATAATAATAACTGTTAGGAACTTTAATAGTATAACTAATTATTGAGTATAAAAATATATGAATTTCAAGAAAATGAACAAAAACGTTACTTCGTACGTCAAGCTAGTCAGTACAATTAACTAACGGCTTGATGAAAAAAGAAGCCTTGCATGAAATGTTACAGTGCCTGACTAGGGTAAGTTATGTCATACTCACAAGCGATTCTATCATGGATTTAGAGGTAAATAAATTGGGAAATGTGTCCAATTGTTCTGTAGCGATTATTTTAAACAAAAAAGCTATTTGGTATGTAATTAGAAGAGCACTTAGGAAAGTGCCCTTTTGTAAAGATTATTCAATCTAAAAAGAGAGGATACAATATATCATATGTAATTATGTTTGTTAATTGTGTGTCTTTTATAAAAAATTTTATTTTGTCATAAATAAAAAGGTGGTTCTTTTTACAATCATCAAACAACTCTAGTAAAACAGAGCACTTTTTTCAAAAATGGAATATGAAATAGTCTGAAAAAAGTTATAGAATGTAATCTGATTTTTCTAATTCAAGTGACTATTTTAATTCATATAAAAGGGCAGTTAGCAAAAGCTAACTGCCTATTCTAAAGATAACAATCTAGATGTATAAATGGTGTTGATATAGATAGGTTTAAATGAGGTTTTTCTGCTTTACATGTTATATTGTTTCACTAATCTACCTTTTGATGGAACTTTTTTAATTCTATTAAAAATAGTAATAGATTGTCCAAACTTTACTAATCTATCTTACATAGTATGTAGTAATAAATTAAAAGGAGGAATTTAGTATGTCTTATTACTACTGTAATCATTGTAAGGATTACAAAAAGAAGTATCATGATTGTCATAGAAGCAATAAGAGTTATGAAAAATGTGATAAAAAGCATGAGGAGAAACCTTGGGTTAATGTAAAAGTAAATTGTTGTTCTGATGATAACCAATATAATCTTGTAAGAGCATCTGCTTTTAGAGCTGTGAGCGCAGTTAATCAAAATGTACCAGCAAATACATTTGTTAAAGTTTTATTCCAAAATGAACAATTTGATTTAGCAAATGAGTATAATCCAGCTACATCAATTTTCATTCCAAAGACAAGAGGTGTTTATTCTGTTATTGGGACCATTGCGTTCATTCCCAATAATCTAAACACAAACTATAGAGCGCGGGTAGAAATTCGAGTTAATGGAAATCCGGCAATTGCAATAGATAATGATTTTTTTGGTCCAATAAACTTTGCTAATGTTGTTGCTGTTTCATCAATCATTCAGTTAAATGCAGGGGATATAGTCGAGATTTTTGCACAAAGTAGTGTAGCTGGAGTTATTTCTAATGTAGAAAATAGTACGCATTTTGAAGCTGCAAGATTTCCATCTCCAAACGCATAAGTGATATGAAATTTTTTAAGTGATTTTATATAAGGAAAGTCCATAATTTATATTTGACTTGCATTTATGCAAGTCTTTTTTTCGATAAAAAGGGAACGTTTTCGAGGATTTAAAAAACAACCAATATTACGCTATACCTGTACAGTTATTTGAAAAAAGGATAGAAAAGAGGTTAGAGCTAAGAGACGATAATCTTATGAAGATGGTCAGAGATTCAAGAAGCAAAATGTACTATTGTGTTAGCCCAGGAAGAAATAGCGGCAGCAAAAAGGAAATCATGGTGGAAATTTTGGAAGTAAGTACATTCATTAGTGGGTGTAATTATTTTTGTGAAATTAACATGAAATTAAATAATAATGAAAGATTATCAGTTAAAAGTTCAATACAAAGTATATAACAGTAAAGTTACAACATACTATATATCTGCAAATAAAACTTATGCGTAAGTGCAATAGTAAAAAGGGCTACTCAATATGAATAACCCTTTTCTATAAATTGCTAGAAAATAACGTATTCATAACTATTTAGAATACTTTTCAAACGCCTTACTAATAACTACAAGTCCTATTATGAAAGAAAGTGTTCTTATAATTAATTCAGCAACTAGCAAATCACCCATAGTCTTTGAAACATCATATAATTCACCAGTAATAATAATTGGTGCCATGATTATTAGTATTCCTATTAGAATTTGAATAAACAGAATATATTTAGGTTGCAGAGAGATCACCTCCATTAAATTAGCATGTATAACGAACTTAACATGTAATTAAGAAGTAATCGAACATTTAAAAATTTATCAACTTTAAAAATATACATATCCTTCTTTATAAATATATTTATAGTGACTTGTCGCATAAGATGCACTAAAACCTACACTTTCTGTCTTCCCTACAGTAATGGATACATTGCCATTAAAAGTAGTTGTGCCATTATTATGAAAATCACCATTAACAATATAGAAAATTCTGTTAGGATCCTCTAAGTTCGCTTGAACTGTACCACTGAACGTTTTAGAAAGACCATTTGCATCTCTATTCATATTAATATGTTTTATTTCCTTAATACCCCTGAAGCTTCCACTCCATTCATTTGTTTCACAATAAAACCTTAATGAAGGGCTATAGAAAGGTGTTACTGAAAAATTAGTTGTTAGTGTTCGGTACGTACCGGCAAGTGTTGTAGCAGATGATTGTCCACGAGATTTTCCCTGAGCTATGAGTTGCTGAGAAATTTCTTCTCTAGGTTTATTGGTATCTGCAGCAATTTGATTTACAAGTTCCCCAAACGTTAGTACCTCACCTATTTGTACATTCGATTGATCTGTTAAATCTAATACATTACCTTTTTTTACAGTAGAATCAATTGTGTTATCCTCAGCTGCGCTTGCAATTGTTCCTCCTCCGAATATAGCAAGAGATAATCCTGCTACACTTAAAACTTTACTAATCTTTTTCATTTTTCATACCTCCTAAAATATTAATTAAGACAATACCATGCTAATTCACCTTTATTTGTTAGCACAGTTAAATGTTAACTCTGAAAATATGGAAAATAAATACTTAAAAACCAAATAATCACCAAAAAGTTTCGACAAATATGGTTCACACTATACCAATACTAGCTTTACAACTAGTTTTATATAGTTTATTCTTTCATCACAATCTAACGATTTACCGATAATTTTCAGTCAATTGATAAATTATTATAAGAATATTTCGAATATTTTTTATAAAGTTGTTTTTTTACAGCTTATTACAATTAAACTTTGTTATGATTGTTTTTATATAAACAAAATAAAGGAGATTGCGATATGATAATTCTGAATAATGGAAAAGTTATGAAACTATTAAATGAGTGGTATAAGGTTATTTTATCTAAACAAATAACAAAAGCGACAAGAATGAAAGAAGAAGTTGATGAAAAGATTAGTGTCTTAATGGTCGAGCAAAATCGGGATCTACAAGATCAAAATCTCTTATTGTATTATTCTCTATTGGATTATAGTTTTAAAGTGTTAATAAATAAATCATATGTAACTCGTAGTGATTTTGATGCAGTTGAAAAACTTACAACAAAAACCATTGATGAATATTTAAAATACTACTACCATTTCTATAAAGCTGTGCATAACACCATGATTGCTAACTATATGGAGGCTATGGAGCAATTTGAAGAAGCTGAACGACTTTTAGAGTATATTCCTAATGACATTGAAAAAGCTGAATTTAATTATAAACTTGGTGAACTATATTACCATCTTCAACAACCTTTATTAACAATTAAGCATGTCATGAAAGCAAAAGACATATACAAAAAGCATGAAGATTATGTAGTGAATCAAATTGAATGCGATACAATCCTGGGATTGGCAAGTGTCACTTTAAGTCAGTTTGAACAAGGAGAAGAGCTTTTTGTTAAGTGCTTAGATATGGCTAAAAAACATAACTGTACTCGACTGATTACCTTAATTCAATACAACTTAGGTTTTCTATATGCAAAACAAGGTATATCCGCAACTGCGATTCGACATTTAATGGATGTTTATAAATGTGAGAGACCTTATCATAAAACTGTGTTCTTATTGGCTCGAGAACATTTCAAGTTAAACGAAATCAAGAAAGCGCAGGAGTTTTTGATTCAAGGATTTGAATTAGCTGATGTTGAATATACACATCATTTACGAATACTTCGAGCACAGTACGATGAAAATTATAAGCAGAATCTAGAAACAACGATTACAGATGGACTAAATTACTTTGAATCCCAAAAACTTTATGGCTTTATGGAAGAGTACGCTGGAATTTTAGCGAAAAAACTTTATCAAGAAGGAAATCATGAGAAAGCTAGCCAATATTTTAATATATCTTATGATGCTAAAGAATTACTTCAGAAGGGAAGTGCGTTAAAATGAAAAAAGTACTAATGGGATTGTTTTGTTTTTCTGCTGTTTTAACTATTGGAATTTTTGCAGAATCTTATACATCACAAGCTGATCATGGTAGACCTCCTGCACCACAACGACCAGATTATATTTCTAGCTATGAAAATGTGTACGGAAATGCAGGTATGATTACTCTTGACCATGGCAGACCTCCTGCACCAGCATACGAATACGGTGATAATTATATTGACCATGGAGAACATATTTAACAAAAGAGAGGACGTAATGTATACGTTCTCTCTTTTGTTATTTATACATTCTTGTTATGTCACCCTATAAATATTTCTATCTATATGATAAGGTTGTGATATTACTATATAGGAGGTCTATTACTTGTGGGCTTATTTGGAACAAAAAATCCTAAAACAGTTACAGATACGGAGTTTTCTTGGAAAGATAATAAAATTAAAATTACAGAAAGATATGTTGAAACCTCAGGTTTAATTAACTTTATCCGTGTTCCAAAAAAACACATCGAAACAGTTACATATGAAATTAAGACAGTAAAGGTAGCAATGTCTGTAGATATAAACCTTATTGGAAAAGGTGTAATACTTGGAACTATTGCTGTAGGTATAGACCTAAAAGATGAAGTGCAAGACTGGTTATTAGAAAAACTAAATTTGTGTTAGATTACTAGAAAAACAACATTTAATCCGCTTGTTCATAGGTGAGTAGTAATTAATAATAAAAGGATGGTATTAACATGAAATCAACAGGTGTTACACGAAAGATAGATGAATTAGGGCGGATTGTTCTTCCAAAAGAGTTAAGAACAACATTAGGAATTACAGAAAAAGATCCTGTAGAAATATTTGTAGAAGATGAAAAGATCATTTTACAAAAATATAAATCTTACGATGCTTGTGTAGTAACTGGTGATATTTCAGAAAGAAATATATCATTAGCAAATGGGCAAATCGTTCTTAGTCCTGAAGGCGCTGAACACTTAATTAAGCAGATTCAACAACAATTAGTTAAGTAGATTCATTATTCTTAGTAAATGGGGGACAGCCGAGATACGTGTAAAAATAGGTCATAGTCTTACTTTTATTTCCAGAATTGATTTATTGAGATCATAAATATCGTTTTGTTTATTTTTATTAAGTAATTTGTCTATTATGGGTTAACCCTAATCATCCATTGAATGGTTACTGTAAATACTTAATTTCTATTGTATGATTAGGGTGTATGATAATAAGTTAAACAATTGTTGCTTTGAATTAAAGTTTGGTTAAAAACACCTTACAAACCCGTATTTTATGGTAAATAAAAAAGCCATTTTGATCAATCTTTTTTCAAAATGGCTTTTTCTCTAGCATATTTAAGTTTCGATTTTATAAAAAAGTTTGATCATTTTCTACCTTTGATCTTAAACAATTGCACCTGTTAATTAAACAAGGTTCACCTTTTTTACTCTTACTCAACACATAAGTCTGAAATTTCCTTCCAGGCATACGCAACATCCTCTACTATTGTTCCTCCAAACGTACTAGTCCTATGAATATATTCTTTTCCTCCCATACGTTCATAAAAACCAAGTCCAGATTTATTTTGTTTCATTACCCAAACCATCATAGAATAAATACCGTTTTCTTTAAAATGCTTAGCAATAGCTGAAATAAGCTGCCTACCAACACCTAATCCTCTACATTCCTGTAAGAGATAAAGCGAATATAGTTCTCCATCAAAATTCTTCTCATCAATACGTTTACCTGATGCAAAACCTATAATATTCCCTGTATCATTAATCGCAACATAAATAAAAGGTTCATTTTCGTTATTTAAAAAATCAATCCATCTTTTTGCTGCATCTTCGTACGATAATTCATCCAGATAATCGTCAGGTACTAGACCACGATAAGTAGTGCTCCAACTATCAACATAAACCCTTGAAACGCCCTTTATATCTTCTTTATTTGCTTTCCTAATTTCCAAGTTAAGTGCCTCCAATGCAATACAGTAAAATAATAAAATTTATTATAACATTCTTTCTTCGGTTCTGTTGCAAAGTTTGAAAAAAGCATAAACAGGTTGATAAATGAGGAGCAATGTTTAGGAAATAGCTAGTAATTGTTGAAGTTCATTGTACGTTGAAAAGGCGGAGTCTCTTTGAAGACTTCGCCTTTGCTTATATAGGGCATGAATGGTTTCAATCCCTTTTATGGTACGTGAAGCATGACGAAGATTTTGAAATCCTGCGGATCTGGCAAAACGTCTCTTTACATGCCTATGATCCTGTTCAATAAGATTGTTTAAAGGTTTGATTGTACAATGGATTGTAGTTGGATAAAATCCTTGTTTTCTTAATTTGTTAAATGCGCAAAGTAATGCTGGTGCTTTGTCTGAAGTGAGAACCGTTGGTTTTCCAAAATGTTTTACTAATCTTTTCATGAAGGCATAGGCAGCCTGATGATCTCGTTTTTTACGAAGTTGAATATCCAATGTGTGTCCATCCTTATCAATTGCACGATAGAGATAATGACATTCTCCCTTAACTTTGATATAAGTCTCATCCAAATGCCAAGATAAGCGTGCAGATTTATTTTTCACTTTCCAAATTTGATAGATGAGATTGCCATATTCATGAACCCATCGCATGATGGTTGTTGGGTGAACTGAAATGCCACGTTCCTTTAGGATTTCAGGTACATCACGATAACTTAAAGAAAAACGGCAGTAATAGCCGACAGCTACTAAAATAATATCTTTCTTGAATTGTTTTCCTTTAAAATATTTCATGTATGACTCTCCTAGATCTTGTTTTCTAAAGTGTAGCTTCATGTAGAAAACAAGATCTAGGAGAATCATATAGAAGATGTGGGGTGATATGAATTAAAACATAGACACGAATTAGCACAAGAAGATAAAATGTAAGGTATGAAGTATAAGGATGTAGCTGAGAAATATGATGTAAGGGTTAATACTATAAAATCAGATACCAATGGGACAGAAAAGGTGTACACAGAAAAGAAGACAGGTGTACCCATTGGGAATAAAAATGCGTGGGCAATTTGAATAATAAGAACCAAATTGAGGAAACAAGAATGTCGCGGGCCATGACGCTCCCACAGAATAGAATGATTAAATTGAATAACTTAAGAAGCGTAGAAATTAAACCTTTCTACGCTTCTTCTAATTTATAAGAAATCTAATGTTATTCTAAATTTCTTATATAAGATTTTACAGCTTGCAATAAGAATTCTTCTTGTCCCATACCAGCACCGGCTGCCATCTGAACTACTTTTTGCTTGAATTGATGATCCACATGAAAAGTTAATGGCTCTACATTACTTTTAAAGTAAATTCCTTCTACATGTGGAAGGATCGTGCCGGATTTCATATGAGAATGTAAGTATTTAATTTCCTCTTGAAACTGCAATGGATCTACTTGTAATACAAAAGGTTTAATTTCTAATCTGATAGTATCTGATGAATTACTTAATCGCATATTTGTAACACCTAGCTCTTTATAAAATAAATTTATTAGATTATAAGTGATAGAATTAAATAGTTGAGGTTTTTTAAATGAAAAAGATAAATACCCTCGTTTTGTAATTACCGCTTTTTTATTGAAAGGTTCAAAGGAGTAATCATGTTCCTTATAAGTGGATAGAGGGAAAATTTCTTCGTCCTCTGTAAGAATCTTGCCGTCTCCTCCATTAATCTCTATTACCCTAGCGGTTTTTCCAGTGTGTAGATGTTTTAATAATTGATATAAATATATATCTTCATCTTGAATCTTAGTAATAAATGTTTTTCGCTCTTTTGTTTTAGTTTTTTCATAATCAAGCATAAAAATCTCTAGCTCTTCCTCATCGATAATATATACTTGTTTTCCTCGTTTTTCTACCATTGTTGCGGGTAATTTTCCAGATTTGATGTATGTAAAGATAGTAGATGGTGCAACATTAAGAATTTCAGCTACTTCTTTCGTGCTAAGGCCTTTAACCTCATTTTTATTTTTTAAACGTTCAATATCCTCTAAATAGAAAATCTTACTACCGAATTGCTTCCAGTTATCTTTATATACACATTCTATTAATCCATCTTTTTCTTTTTTTAAAATTGTTTGTACCGTTACTCGTAATAAGTCGGCTGCCTCTTTTGTCGTTACAGTAGGTTTTGTAATGAACAATAAATCTTGTGTCATGAAATGACACCTCCATAACTATCGTTTGCTAATATTTTAGATATGTATATATCATATCAGAATCTGATTTATATTTAAAATAAGAAATAGATTTTATTAAACATCTTATTCATTTTTATAGTTTGATAATCTTTTTAATCCATTTTATATATTAATAAATTTTTATAGTTGTTTTTATTATAATATATCTATGATAGTTAAGAAGTTAACTAGTAAATAATATATATTTACTAATAAATTATAAAAAAATATAAGTATTAGTAAATAGAGAAGAATATAACGTTTTTACAGAAAGAAAAAGAATTATCATTTGTATAATTAATAGAAGTAAAATAAAATAAGAATTATAGGTAATAAAGAGAATTATATTCATAATCTTCTATAGGAGAGGTGAATTTGAAATATGAATAAAAAAAATGTAAAAGAAAGTTTATTAATTATAAACAATCAAAGTGAGTATATGGATACATATGTAGAGAATATAAAAGATATCGTTCCATATCTATATAACAACAGTCATGTAGATATGGTGGAAGATAAGATGGAGGTTGCAGAAAAAGAGGGAAAGGGTAAATATACGTATTTAAGTGACATAGAAGTCATTTATCATTTCGTACATTTACAAAAAGATATGGATGAGAAGAAGAATAGAAAAGAGGATACGAAAAAGAGTTATATCTCAGAAATCTTATCATTTTGTCAGTGCATGGTGCAGCATGCAGAAGAATTTGAATTGAATGGGGATGAGGTACAGAAAAAGAACTCTTTATTGAAAACATTGCAACCTTGGCATATTCGTAAATACAATTCTTGGTTGAAAAGGGTAGAGAACGGTAGGAATGGTGACACGTATGCAGTCGCAACACTTGCAAAGAAAACAGTGCTCATTCGATCTTTTCTAAAACATCTTCATGTATTTTCTTATATTGAAAAGCCTCTTCATGAAGAACTACAGCGCGCAAATGTAAATGAGCAGGATCGGCCAAATCGGGATCTATCCTATGATGAGGTTATGAAAATTTTAGGGTTTTATAAAGAAAGAGGACATTTAGTAAACTATACAATTTTACTGGCTCTAGCAAGTACTGGTGCAAGAATTCAAGAATTGTGCACCGCGAGAGTGAAAGATTTACATTATGACGGAAAGTACTGGTTAAAAGTCACTGGAAAAGGGGATAAAGTGCGTGAACTTTTTATTTCGGAACATTTATATCAATGTATTTGTGAAATGAGGCTCAGAAGAGGATGCCAAACGGTATTGGATAAAGGGGATGAGAGTCCTGTATTTATAAATCAAAGAGGAAATACTTATAACTCTAAAACATTATCCAATCAAGTAACAGATATGATAAAAAAGACAAACTTAGAGTTTCTACTGTACCGTGAAAATCCAGTAACGGCGCATACATTCCGTCATGCTTTTGCAATTATGGCAGTAGAACAAGGTAATGCAGATTTATATCATTTAATGCAAACACTTGGCCATGAAAATATTCAAACGACTAAAATATATTTAGAAAAGCATATGAAGCGTAAAAACAACGTTGGATCTACTTTCGCTGATATGCTGGTTTGAATTTTATATAGTTTATAGGGGTATTTAATTATATATTTTTTACATAATTAAACAATGTATCTATTTGTTTATTTATTGTGAAGAAATATATAATTGGAGAAATAAATAAAAATAACGAAATTCATTTTATACAGAAAAAACCAGGATGATTTTAAAAAGTTATCCTGGTTTTTTCTTAAATACACATAATTATTCATATTCCATAAAGTTAATTTGAGTTAATTATAAGTTAGCAGAATTTATATCTATTCCTATCTTGATAGTGTTAATAACAGTATATAATTTGTAGAATTAGTTTATAGAGATTATGAAACTATTTTTCATTAGGTGTATCTAATTGATGATTGATTACAGTGCTGTACTTTTTATTCATAAGTATATAGATCCCACCTATGAATGATAAGATTACTGGATAGAAAATCGCCCAACCACTAAATGAGTATACAAAAATACATATAACCAAAGATAGGAAGGCCATCCACCAACCTATATCTTGAACTTTTAATAACTTAAGAGCAGCTAACATTGTAAAAATATACGAGGTAATAAAAATTACACTAGGGCCTTTTAGAAGCATCTCTAAATTTGGTCGTGCTATACCATAAAAAATTAAAATACAACTAAAAATTCCGCTTAAAACTAGTAAAACTCTAGTTGGAGTTTGGAATTTAGAATGTAATTTAGCAAAGAAGGAAGGGAAATGCCCTTCTCTAGCTTGGGCATAAATCATTCTTGAGAAACCTGCAATGTTAGCATGTACAGCACTAAACGAAATGAAAATTGCTAAAATAGTGGTTATATATGTACCTATTGGTCCTAATCCTTTTGATATTAGAATACTAAGGGAAGCTATCTGATTCTTATCACCATATGAGTGAGTCCCTATTGTTACAAAAGATATTGCAATGTACATAATTGAGATGCAAATTGCCCCTAAAAATAGACTAATGGAAATATCTTTAGCAGGTCTTTTAAACTCTTCAGCTAATGGGGTTATCATTTCCCATCCTACAAATGAGAAAAAGATAATTACAGAAGAAGCTCCAACAGAAGACCATCCGTTTGGTACAAAAGGTGTAAAAGAACTTAATTTTACATAGGGGATAGAAACGACAACAGCTACAATTATTAGAAGTGAAATTATACAAATGACAAACACACTTACTTTTGACGATAACTCAATTCCTTTAATATGTAAGAGTAAAGAAGTAATCAAAATTACTGCTGCGATGCCTATAACTCCTGCATTACTTATTGGAAAAACATAGTCAATATATTGGGCACCTGTTAAAGCGATAATAGGCACTCCAATAGGAATAGATCCTAACATAATCCACCCTAGGATGGCACTCGTATTTGCATTAAATGCCATTTGAACATAAGCTGTAATTCCTCCTGCGCTAGGAATCATTTTAGCAAGACGTACCAGAGTTACGACAATGGGAAAAGCTAATATAGACATGATAACCCAAGATAAAAGCGAAGCTGGTCCAGCGCTATTTGCAGTAATTGAGGGCAATATAAGAATTCCACAACCCAACACAGCTCCTATGGTTAATGCAGTCCCTTGTACCCAAGTAATTGAACGTTTCAATGATTGTTGTGTCAAGATATTCAGCCTCTCTTTAGTTAATTGATATCAATTATATAAAGTTTTAAAAAAAGATAACATGCTATAATTTATGTATTAATTATAATTTTCTTAAAAAAATTAAGAATTATTAATTGTATTCTTAATTAATCAAGGGGAGATACATTAATGGATCAAACAGATTTAAAGATTCTTTCACATCTTCAGGGAAATGCACGTTTAAGTATGGTTGAAATAGGAAAGCTGGTAGGTTTGAGTTCCCCTTCTGTTACAGAGCGGGTCAGAAGACTAGAGGAACAGGGTGTCATTATAAGTTATCGTACGATTGTTAATCCGAAAGAATTAAAAAAACATATTACCGCGTTTGTTTTAATGGAACCAAGAGATTGCAACAAATATAAAAAATTTGCAATGGAACATCCAGAAGTAGTCGAATGCCATCGTATTGCCGGTTTATACAGTTATCTAACAAAGGTAGTGACAGAATCAGTACATACACTTGAAGACTATATTAATTTGTGCTTAGAGTATGGAAAGCCTACAACCTTAATAGTGCTTTCTTCTCCAGTAGAACATAAATCACTTTTTACAGAGAGTGAAAAATCTTGATTACATATGAGAGATTATTCTAAAAAGATAAATATTGTGAAATGAAAAAATTTAAAATTATATATTTGGTATAGTGTTAGACTAGGGCTCCGGCACTAGCTTTTCTTTCGCTTGAATATATTACTAAGTCATATATAATATGCTTATATACTTGAAAGTGAGGGAGAGAATGGCATATAGCAAGGCGCAAAATGAAGCCACAAAAAACTATAAAAAACGTAATCCAGAACAAACGAAATATCTCAATTATAAAACTATGGCTAGAAGTTTCATCAAGAATTTAGCCACACAAGAAGATTTGGATATGCTAAAAGAATTAATGGCAGAAAAAGAGGAGAATGACCGTGCTAGAAAATAAATTAGGTATCAAAAATCAGTTGGAATTGAATCGAGTGGAAGAACGACTATCAAAAATGAAAGCCAAAGATTTATATGATTCAGGAGAAATAAACCACATAGAAGTTGGCACATTTAAGGGTCTTTCTGACATTCATAATTATCTATTTGAAGATATTTATTTCTTTGCTGGAAAGATTAGGAAGGTTAACATAGCGAAGGGGAACTTTCGATTTGCTCCTGTTATGTATCTAAGCCATTCACTAGAACATATAAATACTATGCCACAAACAACCTTTGATGAAATCGTTGAAAAGTATGTTGAAATGAACATTGCTCATCCTTTTAGAGAAGGAAACGGTAGAGCGACTAGAATATGGTTAGATTTAATCTTTAAGAATGAAATTCAACAGGTGGTTGACTGGAATAGGATTGATAAAGAAGATTATTTACTGGCAATGGAACGTAGCCCGATTAAAGATATTGAAATTAAGCATTTACTCAAAAATGCACTAGTAGATAAAATTAATAGTCGTGAAGTATTCATGAAAGGCATTGATATTAGTTATTATTATGAGGGATATACTGAATATGATATAGAGGATTTATAAATAAAAAAGGGCTGAAATTGCCCTTTTTTATTTGCGTTTTGAAGAGAATTTTTCATATAAAAACAGTATAAAATGGATTCCACCATGGATCCCTAGTGTTATTTGGAACTTATTTTTTATAGTATTACTTTATGTAAAGATCCACAAAATAAGTTCCTCTTTTCTGGAAATAAATATTAATAAGGAATTATTAATTAATATACATAAATTACTTTATAGTTCATTCATGTATTCCTTTCCATCTACATTAATCATTTATTGAAACAGATTTCTGTGGTAAATGAACAAAATATTGGGATGACATGGGTACTTTATCGTGAATCAGACATGCAAAATTATGTAGCTTGTGGTGAAGATGAAGGAAATACTATAAAGGGAAAATTCGTAACGAAACCAGGGAAATATTATTTAAATGTATATAAATTCGATGATAAAAACGGTGAATATTCATTATTAGTAAAATAAATTTATTTCCAACATATATATAAGGGTTTTCTTTAGGAGGAGTCTATCACGATAGGCTCCTCCTACTTTTTATTTGTATATTAGAAACATTAAGAATAGAAAAAATTCGTGTTTGAAAAAAGTTTAATTATTTCCTATCTGCATTACTATACTATCAGACTCTTTTCTTTAATAAGTCTAAAAGATTCAAGTGCTTACAAGGAATACTTAGCTAACTGTTCACCCCAAGATGATAATTCCGTTTCAATAAATCCTGCTTTTTTATATACAAATTTAGCTGTAAGGTTTTCAGGAGCATATCCAATCATTATTATAGAAATGTTTGCATTATTATTTCTTCTTATCTCATCAATTACCAGATATATAGCTTGTTTACCTATACCTTTCCCTTGAAATTTTTCATCAATCATAAGTCTATAAATCCAATAATTATTATCATCAGGATCTATCCCAAACATAGTAAATCCTATGATTTTCTCATCAAAATAAATCCCTTTTGCATAGAAATTATCTAGAAATTGAACTTCTGCGATAGAATAAAGGTTGGATGCAATAAATGTTTGTTGTTCTTCTTTAACTGACAGTCTAATTGCTTCTTCCCAATTATTTTTGTCAATAGCCTTTAAATAAAGTTTCTTCAATCTGATACTCTCCTTCCAATATTGAAGAGGAAGCACGTATTTTAGGGGTTAGTGGTACGTTATCCTCTTGTTTTTTTTCAAAATTAAATATAAATATTTTCTCATCGACAACGCCTCCTTAAAGGTACAATTCAAAACACATTAGTATAATCAATATGATTATACTCTTTCCACTATAAATTATTTTTCTGTTGAAAAAATCCTATTTCTCCAAGGTATATGATACCAAATATCTGAGAATCTCTTTGCAAACAATTGTATTTCAGCTTGAATAAAGAAGCACGTTTTTTTGAAGAAGAATATGATTTATAACTTGATAGCAGTGCGGTACACTATTGTCATTAACCTATTATTCTATGATTTTTTTTCTATTTACTTATATTTTCATTTTTACTGAACTCTACTTCATTAAAAGTTTGTTTATATCCCAGATTGCCTCGTGTGAAAATAAGAATAAGTAAAGCGACAAATCCCAATCCTATCACTACAAATATATCTGTATTCTTTAAAATAGGGTTGGTGGAATGAGTTTGTGCCAAACTAAACGTATTTACACTCGCATGAATTAGCATGACAATAAATAAGTTACCGTGATTGCAGTTATAGACCCAAGTAAGAATGATTGAGATCGGCAAACATAGTAAAATAAAAATTGGCAAGTGAATATATAGGAGAGAAAGGTCAGAACCTGGGCCACCCCTTTGTGCAGCTGTTAAGAAATGTGGAAGATGCCAAAAAGTCCACAAAACACTAAGTAGTAATGTAGCTTTTAACGGTCCAAATTTCGATTGTAATCGGGGCAGAGCGAAACCACGCCATCCGATTTCCTCCGGTAAAGGTCCACCGAGAAAGAAAATTGCTACAAAAGAGAAAAGATAGGTTATAAAAAATTCAAAATTAAGGTCACGGAAAGTAGGTACCTCTCCATTTAATATCACCATACCTAGAAACATTGCAGCGGGGATAACGATGAGAGTAAACAAGTACCACTTTAAACCGACCTTAGTAGTGAGAATGCTTTTGCTAACTTTTTTCCATGACTCTTTGCCTTCAAGAGTTCGAAACATGATACACGCTGCTAACATAGGGCCTGCAAATGCATTGGCAAAAAAGAAAATATCAAATACTTTTGTTTTAGGGAAAATACCCCATTGTGAGAAGATAAATGGAATTAATACAACCCATGAGAATAAATATGCCATTACAAAAAATGAAGTTAACGGATAGGATTCCAAATACCCTCTCAGACCTGTTGATGAGTTTTTTGCTTTTGTTAAATACTTCAACACAATCACCTCTTCATTTATAAAAACCTGCATATGTGCTAATTCCACATGCTTTGATAAAGAACCTTTTTGATGTAATAATGTTCAGTTTTTTGTAAGAAAGGAGAGGTACGTTACCAAAAAAATGTAGAAATCTTTTTAAAGAAAATCACCTAACATTGAGTTAACTAGCTTTTAACATTAATTGAATTTTTGATATATCCTCAATCAAATAATGTTTACTAAGATTTAGTTGGAGCCATCCGTACTAAAAATCTACAGAACCACTTCAGTTTTATTACTATGCTTTTCACACAAGGAACGTTTGAGTACCAAAAGACATCTATAAATGCACTATTTAATACAATGCGTACATCAATTTATATCCAATAGTTTTGAAAGCGTTCGCACATTTAAATAGTCAAAGAAAAGGCACTCCTAGGAGTGCCTTTTCTTTAACTTGAACCATGTTCCTATATATGTTCCCCATCCCATAAAAACACTTCCTATAAAACAGGATCCTAGACACCAATAGACTTCATTTGAAAAATAGTTTACATATGTATGGGTGATAACAGTAACGCTATATCATGAATATAAGATGCGTTATGGCTTCTGGTCTAAGAACCTACTTTATAGAAAGTACCTTTCTCATATATTTTACCACATGTAATATTGAGTTTATTAAGTATTTAGTTAATATGCACAATTACATAGTAAATACCTTTTAAATAGGAGAATAAGAAAAATGCAAAATAAGTGATTCTAAACATATTCCAGATAACCCCTAATTTTTTATTAATTATTTATTTGGCACTCAATAATAGAAGTAAGTACTGCTTGCATTCCATTTAATAAATCTAACACATTCACATCAAACATTTATTTTTTATTCACCAGGGGGTTTAGTTAATTAGAAAGAAGCATATGCAATAAATAATTCTGTTTTAGATAACATCCAACCACTTAAAAATCCAGTAATAAAAAAGGAGGGAGAAAGTACCTTTTATTGAAGTTTGTTTATAATAGCTTTTTAACTTGTTAGGGGGAATCATAAAGGAGATTAGTAATCTCTTTGATCATTTTTATTTTTCTTATAGTAATGGACTTATTGTATTAGAAAATTCAAATTTTGAAAGGGGTATCAATAAATATGAGTAAGAAAAAAGATACGTGCCTATCAACTTAAGGATAGCAATTAAATGGATTTTTGTTTAAATAAACTAAACAAAGGGGTGTTCTTTATGTGTACTAGTTTGACATTACAGACAAAAAACGGTCAACATCTTTTTGCAAGAACGATGGATTTTACATTAGATTTCAATCAAGAAGTAATAATAGTTCCTCGAAGTTATCGATGGAACAATATAACTGGTGAAACCATCGAAACGAAACAAGCAGTTGTCGGGATGGGGATTAACTATCAAGGAAGGGTCATTCTGGCAGATGGAGTAAATGAAGCAGGTATGACTTGTGCAACGCTCTATTTTCCAGGTTTCGCCACTTATAATGAAAGTATAGATGACAGTAAAACGAATCTGGCTCCATTTGATTTTGTGGCTTGGAGTCTCACGCAGTTCAATTCTATTGAAGAGTTAAGAAAGTCTGTTGATAGTATTTCTTTTTTGGATGTACCATTACCTATTTTAGGACTTACTCCGCCACTACATTGGATCATAGCGGATAAATGGGGAGAATGTATTGTACTAGAGCCGACAACTGAGGGGCTAAAAGTGTATGACAATCCGTTAGGGGTAATGACCAATAGTCCAGAGTTTAACTGGCATCTACAAAATTTAAGACAATATATTGGTCTTAGATCGCAGCCTTATGAGCCTACACTATGGGGGGATTTATCATTAAGTGCTTTTGGACAAGGTTCAGGTTCAATAGGGCTTCCGGGTGATTTTACCCCACCATCAAGATTTGTGCGGGCAGCATATGGCAAACAAAATATCCAAGATATAGATAACGAAGAGGAGGGGGTATCGGCAGTTTTTCATATCTTATCAACTTGCGAGCTTCCTAAAGGTGGAGTGATAACGGAAGAAGGAGTATTAGATAATACCATCTATACCAGCGCAATGTGCATGGAATCAGGCACTTATTATTACCATACCTATGAGTGTCGGCAGATTACAGCTGTCCATTTGTTTCATGAAAAATTAGATGCAGATGAGATTACAACTTATCCATTTCAGCGAAAACAACAGATTTTTTATGAAAACTAATCGGAACCCTGTAAACAGTATACAGATGTTAGACTATATCATTTCTGTTGTCTAGTTTACTAAAGTATTACTAAAAAGGAAGGATGATACCACATGTTAGGAATAGAGGGTAAAAAAAGGGGATTTTAAGGCATTATTTAAAGGGAAATAGATAATTTAAAGGAGGAATTTAAATGGATGTAAGGAAAGAACGCATAAAATAAGAGAAGATGTCAAAGAACTATAACCGTATTTATTTCGTTTCTCCTATTAATTTTATTTGTTTGTAGTAGTGTGGTTATCATAGGAGCTACAGGAGGAAAATATGTAGTGTTTTTATTGTTAGTCATTTTACTTAACGCACGTATTACTAAAGAATCTCAAAAAAAGTATGAGCACTATTCTAATAAAGGGCGTATTTAAAATGATACATATCCTGAAAGGAACAAACTAGATGTACATTCAAAATATCCCTATATCATCACCTATTAACTAGTAAAAGTAACTTTATATAAATAGTTTTTTAGCAATTTAGGAATAGAAACCGTACCTTATTAAAATGTTATTTCCATTCCTAAAATGAATTATCCTTCTAGCATATATATAAGATTTATATCATATATTAGGAGAAAAAATGCGAGTTAGAAGGGAGCCTTATAGAATGAGTTATTTGGAGGGGAATGACTTTAGTGAACAAAATATGGTAAGCGTGCCTAATCCCTACGTATATCAGACATTACAATCAGTAATTGGTAAACATGTGGTTATTGAAACTGTAAGAGGTAATGTAAGAGGAAAGTTAAAGGATGTGAAACCAGATCATTTGCTCATTGAAGATACGGTGCCATATATTGTACGCATTCAACAAATTGTATGGATTATGCCAAAACAATAATCAAATTACATGTAACTTGATTTATAATAGATTAGCGTCATAGACCACCAAATAAAAACACAGGGTTTTATCTCTGTGTTTCTTCAAATTTTCTTTTTTGGATATATGCTTGAGCATGGATAATTTCTTTCTGAAGTTCTTTTAATTCTTCCGTAGATCCTGATTCAATCTTCATATAAGTAGTAACTAGACTAATCATCATATCCATCTTTTCTACTATATTTTGAATGACCTGTTCAGATTGCTCTTTTTTAGGGTGCTGTATTGCTATTAATGCATTTTCTATATAATTGTTCTTTCTTTGCTGGATATCATAAATAAACTGTTTTGTGTTTGAGTTCATTTGCTATTCCTCCATTTTGGATATACTTCTATTCTATCATATTCGAATGG
>NZ_JBQENW010000024.1:0-76128 GCF_052044835.1 Bacillus sp. 22475
ATATATGCTTGAGCATGGATAATTTCTTTCTGAAGTTCTTTTAATTCTTCCGTAGATCCTGATTCAATCTTCATATAAGTAGTAACTAGACTAATCATCATATCCATCTTTTCTACTATATTTTGAATGACCTGTTCAGATTGCTCTTTTTTAGGGTGCTGTATTGCTATTAATGCATTTTCTATATAATTGTTCTTTCTTTGCTGGATATCATAAATAAACTGTTTTGTGTTTGAGTTCATTTGCTATTCCTCCATTTTGGATATACTTCTATTCTATCATATTCGAATGGGGAATATTGGATTATCCTAAATATACACCTGTCTCGCACATCTCCTCAAATATACAAACTAATCCCTTAACATAAAGGAAGCTAAACAAAATATGTCAATTTTGTGCCTAAATATAAAATTTATTTTTTGATACGGTGCCCCCATGCCCATCAACTTAAGAATTTAAAATTACCCCAAAAGAAAAATGAGTTTTTTGTTACAAGTTAACCAAAAATTTCGTTCTGAAGGCACTAAAAAATTTTAGCTTGATAGTGATGGGGCCTCTATATAAAAAAACACAGTTCATACTCAAACTGTGTTTTTTCGACGTATAATGAATTACATAAATCATTAGTCACTGTCTAATAATTTATCAACATCTCTTTTTATTCTTTAAAATCTGCAACAGAACCAGGACCCTCCTCAAAGTATAAATTCCAAGGGAGGAACTGTTCTTTATTTACTTATATACGTACAGCTGTACCACTGATAGCAACCATTAACATTCCATCACGAACAACTTCGTAATCTACATCAATACCAACGATAGCGTTCGCGCCTTTTTGTTTTGCAAGTTCTTTCATTTCGTCCATCGCAATATCACGGGCTTCTTTTAGCTTACTTTCATAAGCACCAGCACGGCCACCGACAACATCACGAACTGAAGCGAATAAATCGCGTACAATGTTTGCACCCATAATAGCTTCCCCATTTACAATATCAATATACTCAATAATCTCTTTACCTTGAATTCCAGAAGTCGTTGTTACAATCATGACTGACACTCTCCTAATATATTATAATTTTTGATTAGCTTTCTTATGGCTTTATTATGCCGTAGAAAAAGTGGTTCTGTTGCAAAAAATACTCGATAAAAACATAGAGTATTTTTGTATCAAAACCTGCAATTACATATGTCTTCCTATGACATATGCAATTGAATAAAAGTAATAGAATTATTTAACATATGTATCGCCATAACATATGCAAGGGATCTGTTAGAAATAAGATAAGCCGCAGTAAGTATCACCGCGCCAGGTAAATAAAGAGCATAATCCGAAAGCTGGTTCGTATGAAGGAATGTAAAAATTAGAATCGAAATGATAGATGCAATAGCAGTACCAATATAATGTGAAAAACGATTTAATATTATATGACGAAATATAATTTCTTCAAGTATTGGACCGAGAATACCAAATACAAGTAATGTAAATATAAGAGGTATCTCCGCGCCCGTTTCAAGGAGCTGTTCTTGATTCTCTGGCTGACCAAGTGCCAGAAAACGCATAACAGTCTGTTCTACAATTACCGTAAATAAAACCACCAGAGGAACACTTACTATTTTCAAAATTGTCTTCTCTTTAAAATAAGCAAAACTCTCAATAATTTCTTTCTTAAATAAAATTATTCCTATAATAGCAGGTACAGTAAAAGCAATGGCACTAATAATAAATTCTGAGTCAGCTAAATTGCTGTTAGTTAAAAGTGATATGCCAAATAATATGAACCAGCCAAATTGAAGTAGTGTAAAGATTGTAAAAACTAGTAGCATATTAATTTCTTTTTTATTGGTTTGTATAAAGCTCACTTTGTTACCTCCATAATTAAATTACTTAGAATCTTTGATTTTTCTTTCTGCATTATGTTCTCCTTCTAAAATATATTTATATAAATTCCGAACCGGACCGTTCGGTTCGGAAACTAATGATACTATAAGTTTCTAGTTTTTTAAACCCCTTTTATAAATTATTAATAAAATAAAAATGGTAAACAACAAATATATTTATATCTCAGTTGCTTAATTACAAGTAAATTTCAGTACTCATTAATTTTTGACAATTAGCTTTTTATAGAATGAAGTGATAAGGCTTTTAACTGCAAGGACTGCGGGAGATATCCTAATATACGAAGTGAAAGTGGGAGTAGTTCAAACACTTTAGCTAAACATATTAATAAAAATTATATATAATAATCATATGTCTATACGTTAAAATTAACTATATATTTTTACACCTCTACGATTTTAGGTAAAATTAGTTGTATAATATGACTGAATTAAACAATCGGTCATGTTATTTTGACAGAAAATTCACTTAAGTTATATGGATAATATAATTTGATTAACTTCTTTTCAAACTGTATTGTTTGAGGTTTCCATAAGATAGGGATTGATAAGATATTTCTGTTCCGAACTTATTTATACTTACAAAAAAATTAAGAAAATAGAGGGTAAACATTACCTAGAATATTAGGATCGTTTTCATTAGGAGGATTACAAAGCATGACTAAAGTTGATAAGGTAAAAGAAAAAATTATTGAAACATCTTTATATTTATTTAATACTAATGGGATAACTCGCACATCCATTCAGGATATAATGACAGCTACTGAGTTACCTAAAGGATCTATTTATCGTAGATTTAAAAGTAAAGAAGAAATTGTCCTTGCTGCCTACGACAAAAGTGGTGAGATTATGTGGAGTCATTTTCATAAAGCAATGGAAAATAAAAAGACTGCAATTGATAAAATCCTTGCAATATTCCTTGTATATCAAGATGCAGCTAATAATCCTCCTATTGCTGGAGGCTGTCCATTACTTAATAGCGCAATCGAAAGTACTGGAGTATTTCCAGAATTACAAAAAGCAGCAGCAAAAGGTTATGATGATACAGTAATGTTAATGGCTTCTCTCATAAAGGAAGGAATAGAGAAACAAGAACTTAAAGAAGATATAGACATTATATCACTCGCTTCTTTTCTTGCCTCTTCAATGGAGGGAGCTATTATGGCAAGTCGAGTATCTAACGATAATATACACCATCATTACTTTATTGAACAAATAAAACATCATCTTTTCACTTATTCTAAATAAGTGGGAACTTGCTTGTTTTCATCCAATTTTTATAAAGTTAAATTGAATAAATACCCCTTATAAATAGTATCTTCTGTTTATAAGGGGTATTTGAATAGTTTTTAGCAAAGGTAGTCTTTAGATGATGTTTCATGTTTCTTATTGAACGATTTCATTATATATAATAAGCGTAATAGAAGTTCAGTTAAATAAAATTCGGTAGTCGAATTTTTTTGCATAAAGCTGTATAATGCTTGTAACGAAAGGGAAATACAGGAAGGGATTTGTAATGAGTTACTATGGAAAAAGATAAACAACAATTAAGCGTTGAAGTTGCAAGATTATATTATCAATCAGATTATAGTCAACAAGAAATTGCTAACAAATTAAATATTTCAAGACCGACGATTTCTAGATTGTTAAAGTATGCGAAAGAAAAAGGGTTTGTTCAAATTAGCATCGCTGATCCATTTGCTGATTTAGATAACGTCGGGAATTTACTGAAAGAAAAGTACAACTTGTTAGAGGCACATGTTGTATTTTCTCCAGTGCCGGAATATGCAACGATTACAGAGTATATAAGTAAATATGCTGCTGAGTATATGGAAAAGACGGTTAAAAACGGTGATATTGTTGGTGTAAGCTGGGGCATGACGATGTATGAAATCGCTAGAAAAATCGTACCGCAACATGTAAAAGGGGTAGAGGTTGTCCAGCTAAAAGGTGGTATTAGTCATTCAAGTGTAAATACATATGCGAATGAGACGATAGCTTTATTTGCAGATGCTTTTCAAACGACGCCAAGAAATCTACCTCTTCCAGTTATATTTGATAATGCAGTGACAAAAGAATTAGTGGAGCAGGATCGACATATTCATCACATTATCGAAATGGGAAAACAAGCGAATATTGCAATTTTTACTGTAGGAACAGTGCGAGACGAAGCGCTATTATTCCGATTAGGTTATTTCGATAAGGATGAAACAAATTTACTCAAAAAACAATCGGTCGGTGACATTTGTTCACGTTTCTTTGATGGAGACGGAAATATTAGTAGCGAAGAAATCAATAAGCGTACCATTGGAATTGAGTTAGAGGAACTGAAATTAAAGAAACGCTCTATTTTAGTTGCAGGTGGTAATAGAAAAATAAAAGCAATTGATGGTGCGTTACGTGGCGGGTATGCAAATGTATTAATTATCGATCAGCATACAGCAAAAGAACTGTTACATTATGAAAAAGGTTAGAAATAAAAGGCGTTCTCAAGATGTTAATTTTGAGAACGCCTTTTATTTTGTTATGTATGAATGATAGGAGTCTTTTTTGAACACAAATTGCCTTTTTAAAAATAATTATGGATATGGAGATACATACTACCATTGTTAACATAGAAAATTTGATTATATATGAAGTGTTCTTTGTTAGAATGCGCTTTATTTACTACAAGAAAATTTCTTTTAAAAAAGAATGAACAAAATTTCAAAAGTTTATTTACATTTGTTCAACCAAGAGTTAGAATGAAGTTGTTAAAAGATATGAGGAGTGAAGATAATGAACATTGCAAAGTTAATTGACCATACAATTTTAAAAGCTAATACTACTAAAGAAGATGTTATGAAAGTAATCGAAGAAGCAAAGGAATATAAATTCGCTTCTGTTTGTATTAACCCAACATGGGTAAAATTAGCGGCTGATGAACTAGCTGGACATGATGTAGACGTTTGTACTGTAATCGGTTTCCCATTAGGAGCAAGCACTACTGAAACAAAAGCATTTGAAACAAAAGATGCTATCGCAAAAGGTGCAACTGAAGTTGATATGGTAATCAATGTAGGCGCTTTAAAAGATGGCGATAACGAACTTGTTGAAAAAGACATTTATGAAGTAGTACAAGCAGCAAAAGGAAAAGCTCTTGTAAAAGTAATCATTGAAACTTGTCTATTAACAGATGAAGAGAAAGTACGCGCTTGTGAATTATCAGTAAAAGCTGGTGCTGACTTCGTAAAAACTTCAACTGGATTCTCAACTGGCGGAGCAACTGCTGAAGATATCGCATTAATGCGTAAAACAGTAGGACCAAACGTTGGTGTAAAAGCATCTGGCGGCGTTCGTACACGTGAAGATGCAGACAAAATGGTAGCTGCTGGAGCTTCTCGCGTTGGAGCAAGTGCTAGTGTTGCAATCGTATTAAATGATGCAAAAGGTGCTACAGATAACTATTAATCAATAATGAAGTAAGAAGCAATAGATACACAAAGTGAAGTGTATCTATTGCTTTAACAATTGAAAAAAATGTAAGCGGATACGCATGGGAGGAAACGGCTTATGAAATACTTAATCGGTGTTTTTGGCCTCGTATTGATTTTAGGTATTGCTTGGCTTGCTAGTAATAATAGAAAGAAAGTCAAATATCGTCCAATCATAACGATGGTTATATTACAATTCATTTTGGGGTTTCTATTATTAAATACAAGTGTAGGGAATATATTAATTAGCGGAATAGCAGATGGTTTTGGAGAATTACTAAAGTATGCCGCTGATGGTGTGAATTTCGTATTTGGTGGATTAGTAAATCAAAAAGAGTTTTCATTCTTTTTAAGTGTATTAATGCCAATCGTATTTATATCCGCTTTAATAGGTATTTTGCAACATATTAAAGTATTACCTATTATTGTGAAATCTATCGGTTTAGCATTAAGTAAAGTAAATGGAATGGGGAAACTAGAATCATATAACGCAGTAGCTTCTGCGATTTTAGGACAATCTGAAGTATTTATTTCAGTTAAGAAACAACTAGGGTTATTGCCAGAGAAAAGAATGTATACATTATGTGCATCAGCAATGTCTACAGTTTCTATGTCTATCGTTGGATCATATATGGTGCTATTAAAACCACAATATGTTGTAACCGCTTTAGTGCTTAACTTATTCGGGGGCTTCATCATTGCTTCTATCATTAACCCGTATGAAGTTACTGAGGAAGAAGATATGTTAGAAGTACAAGAAGAAGAGAAGAAGACCTTCTTTGAAGTATTAGGGGAATACATTATCGATGGATTTAAAGTTGCGATTACAGTAGCAGCTATGTTAGTTGGTTTCGTTGCTCTTATCGCATTCATTAATGCAGTATTTAAAGGTGTAATCGGTATTTCATTCCAAGAAATTCTTGGTTATGTATTTGCACCATTTGCATTTATTATGGGTGTTCCATGGCATGAAGCAGTTAATGCCGGAAATATTATGGCAACAAAACTTGTATCGAATGAATTTGTCGCTATGACAGATTTAGCACAAGGAAACTTCAATTTCTCAGATAGAACGACAGCGATTATATCTGTATTCTTAGTTTCATTTGCAAACTTCTCTTCAATTGGAATTATTGCTGGGGCAGTTAAGAGCTTAAATGAAAAACAAGGGAATGTAGTCGCAAGATTTGGTTTGAAATTACTTTTCGGTGCAACATTAGTCAGTTTCTTATCAGCAACAATCGTTGGCTTATTATTTTAATAGATTTATATAACATAAAAAGGAATGGTGATTATAATGAGAATGGTAGATATTATTGCGAAAAAACGTGACGGAAAAGAATTAACGACGGAAGAAATCAAATTCTTTATTAATGGATATACAGACGGAAGTATTCCTGATTATCAAGTGAGTGCACTTGCGATGGCAATTTTCTTTAAAGATATGACAGATCGTGAACGCGCAGATTTAACGATGGCGATGGTTGAGTCTGGAGAAACGATCGACTTATCAGCAATTGAAGGAATTAAAGTAGACAAACATTCAACTGGCGGTGTTGGTGATACAACAACATTAGTATTAGGACCATTAGTAGCTGCTTTAGACGTACCAGTAGCAAAAATGTCTGGTCGTGGTTTAGGACATACTGGCGGAACAATTGATAAATTAGAAGCGGTAGAAGGATTCCACGTTGAAATTACGAAAGAGCAGTTCATCGATATTGTAAACCGTGACAAAGTAGCTGTTATTGGACAAACAGGAAACTTAACACCTGCAGATAAAAAGATCTATGCATTACGTGACGTAACAGGAACAGTAAACTCAATTCCTTTAATCGCAAGTTCAATTATGAGTAAAAAAATTGCAGCAGGTGCTGACGCAATCGTACTTGATGTAAAAACAGGTGCAGGTGCATTCATGAAGACAGAAGAAGATGCAAAAGAATTAGCGCATGCAATGGTACGTATCGGAAATAATGTAGGACGTCAAACTATGGCTGTTATTTCAGATATGTCACAACCTCTTGGCTTTGCGATTGGTAATGCTCTAGAAGTGAAAGAAGCAATTGATACGTTAAAAGGTGAAGGTCCAGAAGATTTAACAGAATTAGTACTTGTATTAGGAAGCCAAATGGTCGTACTTGCGAAAAAAGCAAATACGTTAGAAGAAGCTCGTGAAATGTTAATTGAAGTGATGAAAAATGGTAAAGCAACTGAGAAGTTTAAAGAGTTCTTAAGCAATCAAGGCGGAGATAGCTCAATTGTAGACAATCCAGAAAAAATGCCACAAGCGAAGTATGTAATTGATGTACCTGCAAAAACTTCAGGTGTTATTTCTAACATTGTTGCAGATGAGATTGGTATTGCAGCTATGTTACTTGGTGCAGGTCGTGCAACGAAGGAAGATGAAATCGATTTAGCAGTAGGATTAATGTTACGTAAAAAAGTTGGCGATGCAGTAAAAGAAGGCGAGCCGTTCGTAACAATCTACGCGAATCGTGAAAATGTAGAAGATGTAAAAGCTAAAATTTATGAGAATATTTCTATCGCTGAAACAGCAGTGGCTCCTAAATTAGTTCATACAGTTATTACTGACTAATCATCATTACATTGACTTTGAGGAGGAAATCATATGGATAAGAAAAAATATATTGAAGAAGCAAACAAGATGTTATCGAAAGCGTATATTCCGTATTCTAAATTTCCTGTTGGCGCAGCGTTAGTTACGAAAGAAGGTAAAATCTATACTGGTTGTAATATAGAAAATGCTTCTTACGGTTTATGTAACTGTGCAGAAAGAACAGCAATATTTAAAGCGGTATCAGAAGGGGAGCGCGATTTTAGTTACTTAGTTATTACAGGAGAAACTGATGGACCGATTTCACCATGTGGTGCGTGTAGACAAGTAATTGCTGAATTCTGTGATCCGAAAATGTCTGTATTACTAACGAATGTAAAAGGTGATGAAAAAGAAGTGACTGTTGAGCAATTACTTCCAGGTGCTTTCACAATTGACGATTTAAAATAAGTTAAAAAGCCATTTTGCAATTATTAATTGCAGAATGGCTTTTTTGTTCATATTCCGTTCATAAACTTTGCGTAAAATGATCACAGCCAATATGGAAAGTTTACAGCAGGAGGAATATAATGAAGAAATTCTATAATGTGGCATGTAGTTACTTATTGTTACTTATTGGTTTATGATTTTGCTAAAAAAGTCATTTAAATAGATAGGAGTGGAAAGTATGATAGCACTTTTATCAAGTGTCATAGCGGTTTGTATGGCTGTTGGGGTAATGTTTCTACGTTTTAAAGCAGCGAAAAAGCCGGTAACGAAAAAGAAAATTATATTACCACCAATTTTTATGAGTACAGGCGCGATGATGTACTTTTTACCAGAGTTTCGATTAACATCGTTAGAAATAGTCGAGGCAATTAGTATAGGGCTTATTTTCTCTATTTTTCTTATTAAAACAACTAAGTTTGAAATAAGAAGTGAAGATATATATATGAAACCGTCAAAAGCATTTATATTTATTTTAGTTGGGTTGTTAGCTGTACGAATAGCATTAAAGTCATATTTAAGCCAATCAATTGATTTGGCAGAGTTAAGCGGCATGTTTTTCTTACTCGCATTCGCGATGATTATATCGTGGAGAATTGCGATGTATCGCTCGTTTACTAAATTAGAAAAGACAATAAACAGAGCTGGAATTTCTATGTAGGAAATCCAGCTCTGTTTATGTTTTATTGAAATTCTTTAGCGCGGAACTCATTTACTTAATTTTAAACGTATTTGAGCATCTTGTAATGCAACTGGTGTAACGTTAAGACCATTCGGATCAACAATTTTTGTATTTAATAAAACGGAATCTAGGCTTCCACGAAATGTTTGTGTATAGTTTTGACGCAACGTCTGTTGTTCTTGTTTTTCATCAACTGTTAATCCAGTTGCTTTTTCTTTTTTTGACAATTCGTTAATACGGAATAAAATATTTTGCATTTTGTTCACCTCTGATTTGATTTAATTACATTAGTTACTTACTAATGTATAGTTATTGTAACGTGTAATTTTAATTATGTCAACACCATCAAAAAAAGGTTAAAAATTGACGAAAAATTGTAACAATAATAAAATGAATTGATTAGATAATTAGTTTTTTAATCATACATAAAACGCTAGGGGGATTAGTATGAAATCAACATTTTTTGCTCAAAATAGAGAACGATTAGCAAACACATTACCAGAGGGATCTATTACGGTTTTATTTGCGGGACAAGCACCGCATATGTCAGCTGATGCACATTATAAATTTGTACCGAATCGTAATTTTTACTACTTAACGGGAATCGATGAACCAAATGTTATTTTTATGCTGAAAAAGTTTGGGAATAGCGTAGAAGAGACACTTTTTATTGAAAAATCAGATCCAGTAATGGAAAAATGGGTTGGGAAAACAGTTTCTAGCGAAGAAGCAGAGGGAGTTTCAGGTATAAAGAAAGTTGTATATTTAGATAGCTTTGAAAAAGCAGTATCAAATATACTCTTTACAGAAAATGCGAAGCATCTATATTTAGATATAGAACGTCGCGAGTGGAATGGTACGGAGACAAAAACATTAGCATTTGCTAAACATGTAAGAGAACAATACCCACACGTAACAATTGGTAATGTATATCCGAACATTTGTGAATTACGAGTTTTTAAAACAGAGGAAGAAATTGAAATTATTAAAGAAGCGATTGCTATAACGAAAGACGGTATTTACAACGTACTTAAGCATGCAAAAGCAGACATGATGGAGTATGAATTAGAAGCTCAATTTGATTTTATACTGAAATCATCTGGCATTAAGCACCATGCGTTCAATACAATTTTGGCAAGTGGTAAAAATGCTACAGTTCTTCATTATGAAGATAATGATGCACAAATTCAAAATGGTGATTTAGTATTGCTAGATTTAGGTGCTCAAAAAGACTACTATAACGCTGATATTAGTTATACATTCCCGGCAAATGGAACATTCTCTAGTCGTCAAAAACAAATTTATAATATTGTATTAAAAGCATTAAAAGAAACAACAGAGATTATTAAGCCGGGATTAAAGTTCGCTGCATTAAATGAGCATACAAAAAAGGTACTGGCAGAAGAGTGTAAAGCAATTGGTTTAATTCAAAAAGATGAAGAGTTATCAAAATACTATTATCATGGTGTCAGCCATTTCCTTGGTTTAGATACACATGATGTAGGGAAATACCAAGATAGAGTATTAGAAGAAGGTATGGTTATTACGATAGAACCAGGTCTTTATATTGAGGAAGAGTCGATCGGTATTCGAATAGAAGATGATATTCTTGTAACGAAAGACGGGTATGAAAACTTGTCAAAAGATATCATTAGAGAAGTTGAAGAAATTGAAGAATTTATGAGTGTAAATAATGAACATGTAAAAGGAAACCAAGCTGTAGTTAAATAATAAAAAAGTCATCACTAATTTATTTGAACTTTATCTCGAATCGTGGACAATTAAAAAATCCATGATTCGGGATAGGGTTCTTTTCTTCGAATTACTAATCTTTAATTATTAATCCTAATAAAGTAGCAAACTGAACAGCTTGATATGTTGATACTTTACATCCTCTTAAATCGTTCACTGAAACTGTAAGTGTATCAAAGGTAGAAGAACTAATATCTATCCCCTTCAGTGATGTCTGATCAAAATTAGCTTCATCAAGACTACATAATTGGAATTCAACTTTTTTAAGTTTACAGTCAAAAAAATCTGCATTATTTAATGAAGTTTCATTGAAGATGATTTTTTCTAGTTTAGAATTTCCAAATGCTGCTAAATTCAAAATTGAATTCTCAAATTTAACATTTCCTAAGCTAGATTCTGTGAAATTTACTCCGATTAATTTACTGTTTTTAAATTCGACTCTGTGAACAGAAGAATTGCTTAAATTAACATTTGATAAATCACAGTTTTCAAAACAAACATCTGTAATATCAATATTGCTAAAGTCTGTATTAGTAAACTTACAGTTTTTTATCACCGCATCATATAATCGCACTCTATCTACAGATTCATTTTCGAAAGTGGAGTCTATAATTTCACACACTTCCAATGTTGGATCTTCTTCATAAAAAATATCTTGAAAATTCTTTGAAGATAACTCTGGTGAAATTTTTGGTCTATCAATTTTCATCGTATATCAATCCTCTTCTATTTGATATATTTGTGTAATTTGAGTCTATTGTCTTCTTGTAAGGAACATTAGTTCTTATTATACAAAAATGTAAGTTCTTTTGTGAAGAGCATTTTAGCTACATTTTTCTTATTTAATAATAGTAGTGTTATTGTTTCTTAAGAAATAACGTCAAAACAAATACGAGAACGGCTAATATAGTCGCTACAAGGAAAATATTTTGTATTCCTAAAATATTCGCCTCTTGTAAAGTCTCCGTTTTTAGTGATTTTCCAATTAAGTTACGTAAGATCTAATTACATCTCCTTATTTTCTTGAAAATCAACTTCTATAATGATTTTGAAAAAGAAAAAGGAGGGATTTTCCATGAAGCGATTTGTATTAGCAGCCGTTACAGTCTCTGTAATATTTTTAATTGCTGCCTGTTCTGTGACGACAAATACAACAAATGATCATAAAAATATGAATGATAAAAAAACACTACAGACTGAAACAGCTACAACACCATTGAAGGTTGAAAAAGGACCAGAAGTTACTTTAATTGCGAAAGAAGAAAAGCAAAAATTAAGTAACGGTGTTATTGTTCCAGTCTGGACATTTAATGGCTCATCTCCTGGTCCAGAAATTCGGGTGAAAAAAGGTGAAAAGGTGAAAGTGACATTAAAGAATGAATTATCTGCACCAGTATCTATTCATTGGCATGGATATCCTGTCCCAAATAACATGGATGGAATTCCAGGCGTGACGCAAGATGCGGTTGAACCAGGAAAAAGTTTCACTTACGAATTTGAAGCGAACGTACCAGGAACGTACTGGTATCACTCGCATCAAGATTCTGTAAATCAATTAGATAGAGGTTTGTATGGAGCGCTCATTGTAGAAGATACAAAGGAAAAATATGATAAAGATTACACATTAATGTTGGATGAATGGGTTACAGATAAAGAAGAAATTAATAAGCAGTTAAAAGAAATGACAAAAGGGCAAATAGGTAATAAATCTAAAGGTAATGAAAATGGGGAAAAGAATGATGATAAGAACGGCATGGATCATTCTGATATGAACATGGGCAGTGATAAAAAAGACTCTAGTAATATGGAAGGAATGGACCATGGAAATATGAAGATAGAAGGTCATGATATGAGTATGTATGATTTATTCACAATCAATGGAAAAAGCGGTGATTTAGTAGCGCCATTAAAAGTGAATAAGGGAGATAACGTTCGTCTTAGACTCGTCAATGCTGGTTATCTATCACATGATATACATGTTCATGGCCATGATATAAAAGTAATTGCGACAGATGGTCAACCAATAAACGATCCAAAAGTTATAAAGGATAAAGTAATTTCAATCGCACCGGGTGAACGTTATGATATTGAATTTACTGCTAATAATCCTGGGAAATGGTATGTTGAAGACCATTCAAAAAATAAAGGTGTAAAAGGAATGAAAGCTGTTATTGAGTATGATGGCAGCAAAGAGATGAAAGATAAAGCAGACGAAAAAGAAAAATTACCGAAAGTAGATATAATGAAATATGGTACTAAAAAATTAGGAAGTTTCACGTTAAATCAAGAGTATACTGCCATATATAATATGGACTTAAATACGCAAATGAATGGAAATGAAATGGTATATACAATTAACGGAAAGGTATTTCCGGATATTGACCCAATTCAAGTAAAAAAGGGTGATTTAGTAAAAGTGAAGTTGGTAAATCGTTCTAAAATGGATGATCACCCAATGCATTTACACGGGCACTTCTTCCAGGTGTTGAGTAAAGATGGAAAACCGATAAAAGGTTCTCCAATTGTAAAAGATACATTGAACTTAAAACCGGGTGAAGAATATGAAGTAGCCTTTGTAGCAGACAATCCGGGTGAGTGGATGTTCCACTGTCACGACCTACATCATGCTTCAGCAGGGATGGTAACGGAAGTGAACTATACAGATTATAAATCTGACTATGTTCCAAACCAAAACATTCCTAATAAGCCAGAATAATAGGAAGCAGTTATCCTATGGATAGCTGCTTATTCATTTTTGTTGCAAGTACTAATGTATATGTTGATTATGCCCAGGTGAAGGAGTATGATCTGGGAATGTCGCGAATACGGCAACGATAATTACTACACTAATTGAAAGTAATAACAAAAAACGCTGTTGGATAAAAGTAGAAAAGTTCTCCGATAACAATTGAATCACACAGGACATAGTAATCGTTATAGTAAGTAAAAGGCTAATGAACAATATACTATGAGCTTGTTGAGCGTTTAACATTTCTGTAATCATTGCTCCCATCATACTTGCCATTAATCCAGAGAACATTCCTTCTAAAGCAGTATATAGGTGAAAACGTAGACCGATTAAGAAACCGATAAAACCACTAATTAAAATAGCAAGCAAAGTAGAATATAGTAATGCCCCCTTAAAGAGAATGCCTAAGTAAAAACCAATACTTAAACCGATACTCATACTAAAAGACATAATAAATACCATATACTCCATTAGGGTACCTTTACGTTTAGAAATATAGGATGTAATAAGAATCGAGGTACAGCAAAGTGTTAAGGTAGTTAACGTATAAGCAAACATTATGATACCTCCTTGTCCTATCGTTCATTTCATCATATGTTTATATGGAGGGTACTTATGCTTATTAAGATCTGCATATTATCTGCACAATTTCATAGATGTAAGCAAAGGAACGCTTGATTTTTTAGGGCGTCTTTTTTAATTATAAGCATGTGAAAGAAATTGTTATATTATGAGTTTCTATTGTGAAGCCATAAAGAATAAGCGTATAATATTATAGGTCTCCCACTTGCGAGACAAACCGCGAATGATAAATAAGATTGTTGTTTTATCATCGCTTCTAAACATATAGACAATGAAAGTAACACTGGAATACAGATAGGGAGTTATAAAATGAAATTAATTATTGCCGAGAAACCAGATCAAGGGTTGGCTCTTGTTTCACAGTTTAAATATCGCCGGAAAGATGGATATTTAGAGGTAGAAGCGAATGAGTTATTTCCAAATGGAGCGTACTGTACATGGGCAATTGGTCATTTGACGCAGTTATGTAATCCAGAGCATTATCACGCAGAGTGGAAAAAATGGTCACTTAATACATTACCGATGATTCCAGAACGTTTTCAATTTGAAGTAACAAAGTCAAAGTATAAGCAATTTAACGTTGTGAAACAGCTGTTACATAATCCACAGGTAACAGAAATTATTCACGCGGGCGATGCTGGGCGCGAAGGGGAATTGATTGTACGAAACATTATTAATCTTTGTAACGTGAAAAAGCCGATGAAGCGTCTATGGATTTCGTCTTTAACGAAGCAAGCTATTTATCAAGGATTTAAAAACTTGCTTGATGAATCAGATACAATCAATACGTACTATGAGGCGTATACAAGGTCATGTGCGGATTGGGTTGTTGGTATGAATGCATCACGTGTCTTTAGTATTTTGCTAAAGAAAAAAGGAATGAATGATGTATTTTCTGCTGGTCGTGTCCAGACACCAACGTTAGCATTGATTGTAAAGCGAGAGAAAGAAATTGAAAACTTTAAGTCAGAGCCGTTTTGGGAAGTGTTCGCAACCTTTAATATAGAAGGAAAGAAATATGACGGAAAATGGGAAAAGGATAATGAATCCCGCTTAAAAGACCCTGATATGGCGAATAAAATTGCGGCATTTTGCCAAGGGAAACCGGCTGTTGTGAAGGAAATGAAAACGGAGCGTAAAGAGTTTCAGCCGCCGCTTTTATTTAACTTATCATCACTGCAAGCAACGGCAAATAAAGCCTTTAAGTTTTCACCGAAAAAGACGCTTGATATAACGCAAGCACTCTATCAAAAAGGGATTGTTTCTTATCCACGTTCAGATTCTAACTATGTTACACAAGGAGAAGCAGCGACGTTCCCTGATATTTTACAGAAGTTAAGTCAGTTTGATGAATATAAAGGTTTATTACCGGCTCCGGTTGAATCCATTATGAATAACAAGCGTTATGTAAATGAAAAGAAAGTAACAGATCACTACGCAATTATTCCGACAGAGCAAGTTACAAACCCAAGCAGACTATCAGGTGATGAAAAGAAAATATACGATATGATCGTAAGAAGGCTTATTGCAGCTCATTATGAAGTTGCAATCTTTGACTATACAACGATTGTAACGCTTGTAGATGAACGTGCTGAATTCATTTCAAAAGGAAAACAGCAAATTCAAGAAGGTTGGCGTAAAGTTATTTTCCAAGACGATAAAGATGACGAAACCATTCTTCCAATTGTAGCTGAAGGCGAAGAAGGAAAAGTTGTAAAGGTGAAAGTGAAAGAAGGAAAAACACAGCCACCGAAGCGCTATACAGAAGGACAACTTATTACGTTAATGAAAACAGCTGGTAAGTATTTAGAGAATGAAGAGCTGGAGAAAGTATTAAAGAAAACAGAAGGTTTAGGTACGGAAGCGACTCGCGCAGGTATTATTACGATGCTGAAAGACCGTAAGTATATAGATGTAAAGAAAAACCAAGTGTATGCGACTGATAAAGGAAAAGTATTAATTACCGCAATTGGTGATAAAATACTAGCTTCACCGGAAATGACTGCGAAATGGGAACAACGTCTTGCGGAAATTGGTGAAGGTACAGCTTCACCAGCTACATTTATGGAACAGACGAAAAAGCTATCAGCTAAAATTATTGAAGACGCAGTGGAAATGTCTGAGAAGTGGGATTTCACGGGACTACATGTTGAATCGATTGAACGGAAAGGATCGAAATTTACAACGGGTAAAAAGGTTGGTAGCTGTAAAAAATGTGATGGTGATGTAATTGATAAGTCAACGTTTTACGGTTGTTCTAACTATAATACAACGCAATGTGATTTCACCATTTCAAAGAAGATATTAAGTAAAACAATTTCGCAAAAGAATATGACAAAGCTCTTAAAAGGTGAAAAGACTGATTTAATTAAAGGCTTTAAAAAGGGCGAGAAAACGTTTGATGCGAAATTAGAGTGGAAAGATAATAAGATTAATTTTGTATTTGAGAATTAATTTGTTAAAAGAGCATGACATAAAACTGTCATGCTCTTTTGTTTTTCTTTCATATAAAATTTAACGATAAAAAAAATCCTTTAAATAATAATTTTTTATTGTAAAACGATAAATCTTGTATTAAAATCAAAATCATAATAAATGAGTGAGGTGCTTTTGTTAAAAGGTAACAACCTTATTTTTAAAATTAGAGGAGGTATAACTATGAACATTAACAATTTGATTGTTAAAAATATGGATAACCCCCATGAGTTGGAGAAGATGTATAGAAAAGATCCGAAAGCTTTTAAAAAAGCATTCTCACAAGCATGGGACCAAAACCCTGATTCTCAGATTCTAGGTGCTTGGTATGAAAGGTTGCATTTCAAGGAGAAAGTAAATAAAGAAAAAACATCTTTGTTTCAAAAAGGTTTCTTATTCATGGGCCTTTTAGCTATTCTGGCCGGCATAAGCACCAGGATCATTTTCCACTTTGTTGAGCAGGAAGCAATTGCTCCAATTAACTTGGCTTTTGGTGTAATTCCCTTTATTGCTGCTTATTTTGTTTACAATAATACTCCCCAAAAAAGTATTATTTATTCCCTTGCAGCGTTGTTCCTAATTTCCGGGATGTATCTTAATACGTTGCCAGTAAATTATAAAGACAGTACCATCCTTGCTTATTTACATCTTCCTATATTTTTATGGGTCTTAGTAGGGCTTGCGTTTACAGGAAATGAATATTTAAAAGGCAGTACAAGATTAGCCTATATTAAATTTAATTTAGAATATTGTCTTCTCTACGGGAGCATGGCAGTGAGCGGAATGATACTAGCAGTATTCACCATGCGTTTATTTAGCTTTGTTGACTTAGATATAGGAGAATTCTATTTTAGTAATGTTGTTTTATTTGGAGCAGCGGCTCTCGCTATTGTGGCTGCATACTTAGTATCAATGAATCTTAAGTTTGCTAAAAATATTACACCATACATATCTAAAATTTTTAGTCCTCTCGTTCTGATCACCTTGCTTATCTATCTTATAACGGTAATTTGGGTCGGGAAAAATCCATTCTTGGATCGCAATTTCCTAATGACCTTCAACGGAATACTGCTTGGTGTATTGGCTGTTACTATATTTTCTATCGTTGAGAGTGACTCGCACGAGAAAAAGAACATTTCAGATTATATAAATTTTTCCTTAATTGTTCTGGCACTTATTATTGACACTGTCGCATTGTCAGCCATCGTATTTAGACTTTCATCTTACGGAATTACACCTAATAGACTTGCTGTTTTAGGAGTAAACATACTGATTTGGGCAAATCTCATTTGGATTATGTTTTCCTATATGCGTTTCTTGCAAAATAAATCAGGACCAAAAGCTATCCAAGATGCCGTTACGAAGTATTTGCCAATATACGGAATTTGGGCAGCTTTCGTTATATTTACGTTTCCTATCATTTTTAATTAGAAAGGATCTGTTAATGCCGGAGTAGTGAGGGCTAATAATCATTGGGGGATGAACAAAACCCCCAATGATTAAAGTTTCACTTTATTATAATTGGTATTATTACGTTTGTAGTTTCGGTAATTTCATTTGTATTGATAAATAAGAAATAAGTGTTGTATGTAATCTTTCCATAATAAAAACCGTCCCAAAATGGGACGGTTTTTATTATGCGTATTGCCGTTTTTTCTTAATAAGCAACAAAACTTGTGAAACACAAGCTAGTACCGGTAACTCAATCAACGGTCCAATAACGAGTGCAAGTGCGATAAGAGGCTCGTCTGGAAAAGCTGTTACAGCGATAGCGAGTGCAACAGGTGAGTTTCTTGCTAACGTTGTTAAGCTTAGACTTACTGTATCTTTGTAAGATAAATGCATGATGCGCCCGATAAATTGTCCTAGTAAGAAATTAATGATGAAGAACAATAGAACAGGAACGAGTAATAATAAAACGACATTCATATTTTGCAGTAAATATTTACCTTGTGATGCAAACATCGCTACTATTGCTAAACTTAAAAATACAATTTGAGCAGAGCTGAAAAACGGAATGAGTTTATTCTCGAGAGTTTCAGCTTTTTTCATTTTATTCATAATGAACTTTGTAGCGTGTGCAAGTATAAATGGTAAGACGATTACGATAACAATACTTTCTATTAAAACAGAAACCGCTACAGTTTTCATGACACCAGCAAATAAAAATAAATAAATTGGAAGGAGTAGTACTTGCAAAATTAAATTTACAGGTAAAATTGCAGTAGAAAGTGCTACATTTCCTTTCGCTATTTCAGTAAAGATTAAGTACCAATCTGTGCATGGAGTAACCATTAACATTATAAATCCAATCCAAAGTGCTGGATGATCGGAAAGAAATAGTGCTCCTAATCCCCAAGCGAGTAAAGGGGTCCATAAGAAGTTAATAGTAAGACTTGTTCCAGCAAATTTTAAATTGCGAAATCCGTTTTTTATTTCTTTTAATGGGATGCTGAGGAATAATCCATATAGCATGAAAAATAAGAAGGGAACAATAAACTTGTCTGAATACGTATGTATCATATTAAATTGTCCGAGTACAATGCCGCATGTAACAGCAAAAAGAATAATAAAAGTTTGAATCTTTTCTATAGTGCTCATGAATAAATCCTTTCTATATATGAATTTTCCTCTCTAAGTTTATTATACAAGTAATAAAGATGTATTTGGTGTTCAATTGTATTTTAGTTAATATTTTTAAATTGAGATTTCGTTTTTTATTAAAAGTTACTTGACTAAAGTAAGTGGCTATATTATAATTACTTACATAAGGTAATTAAATAATAAAAAGTTTTGATAGCTAAACTTAAGGTATCTATTGGAACTTTTTCTTAGAATAAGAATTTTTATGATGATGAATAATGAATATGAAAAGAAAGATTAGGTGAAGAAAATGGGACTATTTAGCTCATTATTTGGTAAAAAAGAAGAAAATACGAATGTAGAGGGGAATAAAAAAATGTCAAAAGTATTATTTGTAAAAGCAAACGATCGTCCAGCGGAGCAAGCAGTTAGTTCAAAAATGTATGAAACATTTGTAAGTACTTATAAAGAAGCAAATCCAAATACAGAAATTACGGAATTAGATTTATTTGCATTAGATCTTCCTTATTACGGAAATATCGCGATTTCAGGTGGATATAAACGTAGCCAAGGCATGGAGTTAACAGCTGAAGAAGAGAAGGCAGTTGCTACAGTAGATCAATATTTAAATCAGTTTTTAGAAGCTGATAAGGTTGTATTTGCATTCCCATTATGGAACTTTACAGTACCAGCACCATTAATCACATATATTTCATACTTATCTCAAGCTGGAAAAACGTTTAAATATACAGCAAATGGCCCAGAAGGTTTAGTTGGTGGTAAAAAAGTAGTTGTGTTAGGTGCTCGTGGTTCAGATTACTCTTCAGAGCAAATGGCTCCTATGGAAATGGCAGTTAATTACGTAACAACTGTACTTGGATTCTGGGGAATTACAAATCCAGAGACAGTTGTAATTGAAGGGCACAATCAATATCCAGATCGTTCACAACAAATTGTTGAAGAAGGTCTAGAAAACGTTAAAAAAGTAGCAGCGAAATTTTAATTCATGATAGTAAATGGAAAAACCAACATGGATGACCATGTTGGTTTTTTAGTCTATTTTTCATGTTAAAAAATGTATATTTATAAAATAAAAGAAAAGTTCGAAAATAGTATTGCAAAATATTATATAGCAAACTATAATGAGTTCAAGAATAGTTGATACTTAAATTAAATATTCAGAAAATTCAATTAGTTAAAATTGGAAAATGAGATAAGGAAATTTGAATGGGGGTTATATTATGGCGAATAAAGTACCGTTTTCGTTCATAGTAGTTATTGGATTAATGTTATTTGCACTATTTTTTGGAGCAGGAAATTTAATTTTCCCAGCGATGCTTGGTCAATCAGCAGGAGAGAATGTATGGATTGCTAACGCTGGATTTTTAGTAACTGGTGTTGGACTACCATTACTAGGTGTACTAGCATTTGGTTTTTCAGGTAAAGATGATTTACAGTCATTAGCAAGTCGCGCTCACCCAGTGTTCGGGATTGTGTTTACAACAGTTTTATACTTAGCGATCGGTCCGTTATTTGCAATACCGAGAACAGGAAATGTATCTTATGAAATTGGTCTTAAGCCGTTTATGCCAGAGGGAGTAGGTTCTACACCTTTAATTCTTTTCACAATTATATTCTTTAGCATCACTTGTTTTTTTTCGCTAAATCCCGCGAAAATTGTCGATATTGTTGGAAAAATTTTAACGCCAATTAAGTTGACTTTCATCGGTATTTTAGTAATCGTTGCTTTTATACATCCGATTGGAGATATGCAAGCACCAGTGGAAGCTTATACATCACATGCATTCTTTAAAGGATTCCAAGAAGGATACTTAACGATGGATACGCTCGCATCATTCGTATTCGGGATTATCATCATCAATGCTATTAAAGAAAAAGGTGCGAAAACGAAAACACAAATTATGGTCGTTTGTGCAAAAGCGACAATAATTGCAGCATCTATTTTAGCAATTATCTATACAGCTCTTTCTTATATGGGTGCTTCAAGTGTTGCAAAGCTTGGACATTTAGAGAACGGCGGAGAAGTATTAGCGAAAGTTTCTAACTACTATTTCGGATCATATGGCGGAGTATTATTAGGATTAATGATTACAGTAGCTTGTTTAACAACTAGTGTGGGACTTGTATCAGCATGTTCTTCATTCTTCCATAAGTTATTCCCAAATGTTCCTTACAAAGCAATTGCAATCACACTATGTGTATTTAGTGCAATTGTTGCAAACGTAGGATTAACACAGTTAATCGCAGTTTCTGTTCCAGTATTAACAGCAATTTATCCACTAGCAATCGTATTGATTTTCTTAACATTCTTCCATTCATTATTCAAAGGAAGAGCTGAAGTTTATCAAGTGAGCTTAATCGTAACATTTATCATCAGCTTATTCGATGGATTAAGTGCAGCTGGAGTTAACATTGAAGTAGTAAGCCAAGTGTTCACTAAATTCCTTCCGATGCAGGAAGTAGGATTAGGCTGGATCTTCCCAGCGATTATCGGTGGATTTATCGGATATGGCATTAGCGTTGTAAAAGCAAAAAATCAAGTTCAACCAGCTAGTGCGAATAAGAAAATAGGTTAAATAAAAAAGTTATAGAACTTGTTTCTATAACTTTTTTTGTTACTATTGATAAGGATAGAAAAAATAAAGTAGTAGGGGAAATAAAATGAAAAAAACAATTGATCATATCGGCATCGCAGTTCGAGATATAGATAGTACGATACGTTTTTATGAAAATGTGTTACTAGGAACTTTAATAGATCGTTACGTAAGTGAAGCTCCTGGTGTGGAAAGCGAAGTAGCCATTCTTGAAGTGGATGGAGATAGAATTGAATTACTTGCACCGACGAATAATACGACATCTCCAATTGCCCGTTTTATTAAACAAAAAGGTAAAGGTGTTCATCACGTTGCGTATCGTGTCGATGATTTAGATGTGGCTCTAGAAGAGTTAAAAGAACAAGGTATTCGGACATTAGAGCATACACTTCGGATTAATAAGCACGGTAGAAGGTTAATTTATCTTAACCCAGCGGATACTGAAGGAACGATTATCGAGTATTGTGATTATCCGGAAGAGAAATAGAAGAGGGATATTTTTTTAAAGGTGTTACGTAATAACGTAATACCTTTTTATTTATGTATTTCACATTTTCTTCACAAATGATTCACGATAACTTTTCTTCTTTAATAACTTACATAAATATATTTTATGATATAATAACAATCGGCTTTAAAAATGTAAGTTGTATCTATCATAATAGTTACTATTATATTGGAAGTATAGAGGTGGAAGAGAAATAAAGAGTTATACTTTATAGAAAATTATATTTAATCAGGTTAATATTTCTACGGAGAATCAAACTTTGGAAGTTAAAGTAATGAAAATAGAGCAATGAGGAAGAGAGAAGTGAAATGAGTGTGAAAGTAATGAGAAGATTAGGGATATGGCTATTACTTGTGTGTGTGCTTATCATATTGATACCGCAAAGTGCATTTGCTCATGCGTACGTTGTGAAATCAAACCCTACTGAAAATGAAACATTGAAGAAAGCACCATCTGTTGTAAAAATCGAATTCGATGAGGACATACAAGTTTCAAATTTTAATACATTGTACGTGAGAGATACATCAGGTAAAAGAGTCGATTTAAAAGATGCTCATATTGATAAAAAAAATAAAAAGCTATTAGAAGCTGGATTAAAAGACAATCTCAAAAATGGTCTTTACTCCATTCAGTGGAAAGTGATTTCAGCTGATGGACATCCAATTCAAGGAGTTATCCCGTTCCGGATTGGATTAGCGGAAGCGGAAACAGACGATATACAAGTGGAAGAGATGGGTTACGTCCCACAAATCGATATGATTATGGAACGTGGAATTTTATATACAAGTTTCTCACTATTTATAGGAGTGCTATTCTTTAATCTTATCATGTATAAAGGCAATGCAACCTCGGTTCGATTAAGGAGTAAGAACATAATATGGATCTCTTTATTTGGGATATTTATTAGCTTGTTATTCAATCTACCACTGCAAGCGAAAATAAATGCTGATGTTTCGTGGCTAGAAGCATTCAACCTTTTACTATTAAAAGAAACATTACAGCTTTCTGTTTTTGGTTATATATGGATCACTCAAATGGTTCTCATTAGTACGCTTATAATTGTTACGTATTTTGCGGTGAAGCATGAGAAGTTTTCGTCGTTTAAAGTATGGAGTATTCCAATACTATTGTTTATAGGGTTACTTGTTATGAAATCATTTAATAGTCACGCATACGGTTTAAAGTTTAAAGACATTGCTGTCGTTATGGATTTTCTACATTTATTCGCAGCTTCATTATGGGTTGGTGGTTTATCATCTATTATTCTTCTTTTACGTAAAGAGGATAACAAGTGGCATATGTATTGGGATATGATTAAGCGTTTTTCACCGTGGGCAACAGGTGCTGTTATCGTGATTTTAATAACAGGCCTTTTTAACAGTACATTTTTTATTCCAACAATCCACTCGTTATTTGATACGAAGTATGGATTGGCTTTATTAACAAAGATACTTTTATTCATTTTCATGGGGATATTGGGAATTATTCATTATGTGAAAGGGAGAATGCGAGCGCAGCAAGGATTAGGAGCTACAGTGAAAGTAGAGTTTGTCATTGGAATTATCATTTTCGTAATCGTAGCTTTTATGACAAACGTACAAACACCACCGATGCCTCCTACTGGACCATTTACAGAGAGTAAGCAATTAGATAATGGATACGAACTTACGCTAAATGTAAATCCGAATAAGGTAGGACAAAATAAATTCCATATTACACTAAAGGATGCAAAGGGACAGCCTGTTACTGATATGGAACAAATGATATTGACGACTCAATCATTAGATATGAACATGGGAAAAGGTTCATTTAAAGTTTCAGTAGTTTCACCAGGAGAATATGAAGCAGAAGGTATGTATATTAACATGACAGGAAACTGGAATATACATGTTCATGGATTAACAAAATCTCTTGATAGTTTCGATACAGATTTTAAATTTATTGTCGGTGGCAGATAAAAAGAAGCTATGTATGAAAAGGAGCTAATAGAAAATGAAACGTATAAAAAAATTAGGAACAACAATGATCGCAACAATTATTGCAATGGGAATGTTTTCGTTACCTGTTAGTGCGCACGTCACTGTAAAACCAGCAACTTCTGACGTTGGTTCTTGGGAGACTTATACGATAAAAGTACCAGTTGAAAAAAATGTAGCAACGACAAAAGTTACACTGAAAATACCGTCTGGAGTGGAGTTCCAACAGTATGAACCAGTGCCAGGATGGAAAGTTGAGGAGCAAAAAGATAATGCCGGAAAAGTTAAAACTGTAGTATGGGAAGCGACAGGAGAAGGAATTTTAACAGGTCAGTTCCAGCGATTTACTTTCGTCGCTAAAAATCCGGATAAAGAGCAAAAAATAGCTTGGGACGCATATCAACAATATAAAGATGGAGAAATTGTTGAATGGACAGGCGATGAAAAAGCTGAAAAACCGCATTCACTTACTACAATTGCAAAAGGTACGTCATTAACAGGAGAACATGGTGAAGTATCTAGTGTAGAAAAAAATGAAGGTACTAGTAATGTGCAAGTAATAGCGATTGTCTTATCTATTTTAGCGATAGTATCGTCGGTGGGTGCGTGTATTTTTGTATTACGTCGTAAAAGATAAGGAATATTGAAAGGTCTCATTGAGAGTAATGGGACCTTTTTTATTTGTTTTAGGAATCAGTAAAAATGAGGATAACAACATTGTTGTAGTCACTATATAACAAAATTTATTGATACATGAAAATTAATTGATGGTCATTACGTCTTCCGGCAAGGAATCATGTTCTAGCCAGTTTTCAATTAAAGTATTAAATAACTTGGGATTCGCTAAAGGAATTCCATGACCGATTTTAGAAATAATAACACCTGTGCATTCGGGATTACTCTCAAGGATTTCAGTCAACGAGTCTTTCATGATTCTTTTTTCGTTTTCTCCAACAGTTACCAATATATTACTATTAGCATTTTCGAAATTTTTTGGTATTGTAAACGACATGTTTTCTTCTAGTATCCTTATGAAGGCATTTTTACTTATTTGACAACTGTCATGATAATAGTGGTCGAAGTATTCTTTATCAATGTACATTGATTTGGCTTGTATTTTTGAAAACATCCTACTCTTTATAAGTGGGTAGGTTAGACCAATAGATTTTATAAATGTGCTAGCAAAAGGAATGGATTTGACTAAGGCACTATTTATCATGGCATATTGGATTAAGTTAGGTTTCATGCTAAGCATCGCAATTAACACTTGAGCGCCTAATGAAAAACCAATTACTATAACAGTTTTACCTTGTCCTTTTTCTTCAATTAGTTCTATAATTTTTTCAGCACTAAAGTTTATTGAGAAATGATCTTTACTTCTGTTTTCTCCTTGCTCCGGTAAATCAGGAACAAGGCAGTGAAAGTTAGTAAAATGTTTAATTTGTTTGTCCCACATCCAACCACTGACTCCCCCCATGAATAAACACCATAAGTGGAGAGCTTGAATCTCCAAATTCTTTATACTGTAAAACCATATAATTCCCCCTTATGATTAGAATTGTTAGTCTATTTGTATATATCAGAGAAAATATTCTTACTATTTAAATATCATCATACAATAAAAAAGAGCCTACAAACAGTAGGCTCTTTCTCATATTCACTTCACTTCAACCTGCTGCCTTACAGCAAGTGTTTTCGGCTTTATGTTTACGAAACAAATACTCACCACAATAAATAATAGTCCGATGAATAAGCTAATAGTAATAGCCTCATGTAAGAAAATTGAACTTACAATAATAGCGATTAGTGGAATGAGGAATGTATAAGCCCCAACTTTACTTGCTTCACCAGCTCCAACAAGTGTGAAGTATGCAAGCCACCCCATTGCAATAACAAAGAATGAAATAAAGAGAAGTACGCTAACAAATGGCATACTCCAAGCGATACTAGACCAGCTTTCAAACTCTGAACCAAATCCAATTAAGCAAAGGCCACCAATAATAAGCTGAAGTGTTACCATCCAAATGGCATTAACACGGTGACCAGTCTTCTTAATGAATACTGTGCCAAGCGCCCAGCCAATAGCGCATCCTAACGCGAGAAGGATTCCAATAACAGAAATATGTCCTGTTAAACTGCTTGAGCTAATAACACCTACACCAATAAATCCGAGAACAAGCCCGAAAATTTTCAAGCCGTACATTGATTCTTCAAGCCATATCCACGAGAAAATACCGAGTAAAACTGGTTGTAGAAATACAATGGCGGAAAATAACCCAGCAGGCATATATTGAAGGCCGACAGTTTGTAATCCGTAAAATATAATGATGTTAAGTAAGGAAGAAATAACGTATAAATGCCACGTTTCTTTTAAATGTAACTCTTTGTATTTCGGTAATGCGAACAGAAATAAAATGAATCCTCCAATTAAAGTTCGAACGCCTGCAAATAAAACAGGTGGTGTATAATGCAGGGCAAACTTTGATAAAGGCCAATTGATTCCCCACATGAAAACGAGAAAGGTAAGGATGATGGCCGTCTTAGTTCGAGAAAGCTGTGTCACTGAAAGACCTCCTTGTTGTTATTCATTTCACTATGATATGATATCGACTGTAATAAATAAAATGAATCTTTTTTATGAGGAGTATAAGTGATTAGTTATGACCATTACACAACTGCAAGTATTAATAAAAACTGTTGATTTAGGTAGTTTTACGAAAGCTGCCAGGGTGTTAAATATGACGCAGCCAGCTGTTAGTCATGCGATTTCAAGTATTGAGTCAGAGTTAGGAGTTACTATTCTTATACGTGATAAACGAAAAGGGCTACTCGTTACGGATGTAGGAAATAGGGTTCTTGTACATATTAGAGAGATTTTGAACGGTGTAGCGAAGATTGAACAAGAAGTTGCGATGGAGAAAGGACACGAAGTTGGGACGATTCGAATTGGTAGTTTTCCGAGCGCTTCTGCACATTTCTTACCCAAAATGATAAACCTTTTTAAGGAGAAGTATCCGAACTTAGAGGTCGTTCTTTGTGAAGGAACAATTAAAGAAGTTGAAGATTGGTTAATATCAAGGATTGTTGATATAGGAATTGTTATCTTGCCTAATAAAGAGATGGAGATTGTCCCATTAACGAAGGGAAAAATGGTTGCTATCTTAAGAGAGGATCATCCTCTTTGTAAGAAGGACTCTATTACAATTAGTGATTTAGAGAATGAACCGATTATATTATGTAAGGGTGGATACGAACCACCCATTATTGATATGTTTAAACAAGCCAACGTACCACTTCGGGCTGAATATGTAATATCGACCGTTACTACAGCTTTAAATATGATTCAGGAAGGGCTAGGTATTGCAATATTAGCTGAATTATCTTTAACGAATTTACCACAGAATGTGCAAACGAGAGAATTGGAACCGCAAGTATGGAGAGAAATTGCTTTAGCTGTTCCTTCATTAAAGGATTCTTCAATCGCTGTGCAGCTATTTATTGAAGAATTTCAAGCGCTATTTGCAGAATAAAAAGAGGTGTCTCATATATCATAATGGGACACTTTTTAATTTACTTATAAAAAATCTATGAAAAGGATTGACTTATTTTTTAGTTGTAACTATAATGATTACATCGAGGTGGTGATTACGATGAAAATTAGTAGCCGCTTTTCCATAGCTGTTCATATTTTATCTATTTTGAAAAACAATCCATCTTCACTTTGTACTTCAGACTATATGGCTGAGAGTGTTAATACAAATCCAGTAGTCATTCGTAAAATCATGTCGTACTTGAAACAAGCTGGCTTTGTTTACGTAAATCGTGGACCGGGTGGCGCGGGATTACTAAAGGATTTACATGAAATCACATTGTTAGATGTGTATCATGCAGTGAACGTAGTAGAAGAAGACAAGCTATTTCATATTCACGAGCAACCAAATCCAGATTGTCCAATTGGGGCGAACATTCAAGCGGTGTTAGAAATTATTTTAATTCAAGCACAATCCGCGATGGAAGAAGTTTTGAGAAATATTACGATGGGGCAGTTGTTTGAAACTTTGCAAGAAAAAATGAATGCTTAAATAATATTTATATTTTTTTATCATTAATGTAACTAATTTGATTACAACTATAAAGGTAAGGTGTAAAAGTTATGACTGTAAAAATGAAAGTATACTCAGATTTTATATGTCCGTTTTGTTTTTTAGCAAAAGGTCCATTAGATGAGGTAGCGAAAGAGAAAGATGTAGAGATTGAATGGATGCCATTTGAATTACGTCCAAGTCCATATTCAAAAATAGATCCATGGAATGAGCCAGAAAAATTAGGTTCATGGGATGCTTTCATTCTTCCGACTGCGAAGAAATTAGGAATCGATATGCGCTTGCCACGTGTTTCACCGCACCCATATACACATTTAGCTTTCGAAGGATGTCAATTTGCGAAAGAACGTGGACTAGGTAATGAGTATCACCACCGCGTATTCACAGCATTTTTCCAAGAGGAACAAAATATTGAAGATATTGATGTGTTAACAACATTAGCGGTAGAAGTAGGACTTCCTGAAGCAGAATTTAAAGATGCTTTAGTAACTCGTAAATATAAAGAAAAACATCAAGAAGCAATTCAGCACGCATATGATGAAGCGAATATTATGGCTGTTCCAACTGTCATGATTGGAGATGAAGTCATTCAAGGGCTTGCTAGTAAAGAAACACTAGAAAGGGTCATTGATAAAGAAATTGAAAAGGATAAAACAAATTCATTTGAAGGTATGCAATGTAATACCGATGGATATTGCTAATTCGCTTGTTATGAAATAACAAAATAAATTATAAAACAAACATTTGGAGGAATTAAAATGTCAGCAACTACAACAAACTTAAAAGAAGCAATTGTGAACCGCCGTTCAATTCGTAAAGTAGCAAAAAACGATGCAATTACGAAAGACAGAATTGAAGAAGTGTTAAAAACAGCTTTACATGCACCAACATCTTTCAATATGCAAAGTGGTCGTATGGTTGTATTAATGGATGGAGAGCATGAAAAGTTTTGGGATATCGTTAAAGAAACACTAAGAGCTCGCGTACCAGCAGAAAACTTTGAAGCGACTGTAGAAAGACTAAAAGGCTTCCATGCAGGTGTAGGAACAGTTCTATTCTTTGAAGATCAAGCAACTGTACAAAAAATGCAAGAAAATGCGCCATTATATAAAGATCAGTTCCCATTCTGGTCTCATCAAGGAAATGCGATGTTACAACATACTGTGTGGATGCTATTATCTGCTGAAGGAATTGGAGCGTCATTACAACATTACAACCCAATCGTAGATGCTGAAGTGAAAGAAACTTGGAACATTCCAGCAGAGTGGAGCTTAGTAGGTCAAATGCCATTTGGTGAACCAAACGAACAACCAGCAGAAAGAACGTTCTTGCCTACTGAAGATGTAGTGAAATTTTATTAAGAAATACAATATGTAACGAGAAGGAAGCTGTGCTTAAAAACAGCTTCCTTTTTTGTAGTGGTGTTAATTTATGCGCATTTAGGGAAGAAATATAAGAAATAATACGGTGAGAAGGGAATTAGAAAAATGAATGATGAGAAAAAATATACAGTGGTAGGTACTGATGTTGAGGAAGTAAAGCGTTTAAATAAAAATTCAGGATTAACGTATAATCAAGTGAAAGAAATGTTAGCAAAGCAAATGAAAAAAAGAAGTAATTAGATTGAAATCTTTCATTTTTTTATTTAGCATTTTGATTGGAGAGAGTTAAGTAAAAGGTAACTCTCTTTTTTGTATAGCTAAGCATCTTATAGAGTGGAGGAAGCAACATGAAGAAATGGGTAAAGGTAACGCTGTCTATCACTGGAGGCATTGTCTTATTAGCGTGTGCCGGCGGATATTACGTGTATAAAAATTATTTTCCAAAGGAACCTGAGCGTATTGTATATGATAAAGAAAGAGTGCTACAACCGATACATAATCAGCTTAAAGGAATCAATATAGAAAATGTAAAGATAAAAGAAAAAGAAGTCGTAAATGCGACTGTAGATGAGCTTCAAAAAATGATTGATGATGGAAAGTTGTCATATGAAGAATTAACGAGTATTTATCTCTTTAGAATACAAGAACATGATCAAAATGGAATAACATTAAATTCTGTTACAGAGATAAATCCTAATGCGATGGAAGAAGCAAGAAAGTTAGATCAAGAGCGGGGTAGAAACAAAAATTCGAATTTATATGGTATTCCTGTCGTTGTAAAAGATAATGTACAGACGGAAAAAGTGATGCCGACTAGTGCAGGAACTTATGTATTAAAAGATTGGATTGCAGATCAAGACGCAACAATTGTGAAGCAGTTGAAAGAAGAAGGAGCATTTGTTTTAGGAAAAGCGAATATGTCTGAGTGGGCGAACTATTTATCTTTTACAATGCCAAGCGGGTATAGCGGGAAGAAAGGACAAAATTTAAACCCGTACGGTCCGATTACATTCGATACTTCAGGATCAAGTTCAGGATCTGCTACAGTAGTTGCGGCAGATTTTGCGCCGCTTGCAATTGGAACAGAAACGACGGGATCGATTGTTGCACCAGCGGCGCAGCAATCAGTAGTTGGGTTACGTCCATCTTTAGGTATGGTAAGTAGAACAGGAATTATTCCATTAGCTGAAACTCTTGATACAGCAGGACCTATGGCAAGAACAGTAAAAGATGCAGCAACGTTATTTAATGCAATGATAGGTTATGACGAAAAAGATGTTATGACAGAAAAAATGAAAGATAAAGAAAGAATTGATTATACAAAGGATTTATCAATAGATGGATTAAAAGGGAAAAAGATAGGGCTTCTTTTTTCTGTAGACCAACAAGATGAAAATAGAAAAACAGTAGCAGAAAAAATTAGAAAAGACCTTCAAGATGCAGGTGCGATATTAGCTGATAATATCCAGTTAAGTGCTGAGGGTGTAGATAATTTGCAAACATTAGAATATGAGTTCAAGCATAATGTAAACGAATATTTTTCACAGCAAAAAAATATACCGGTAAAATCGTTAGAAGAGATTATAGCGTTTAATAAAAAGGATAGTAAAAGACGAATAAAATACGGACAAACATTAATTGAGGGGTCTGAAAAATCTGCTATAACGAAAGAAGAGTTCGAAAACGTAGTACAAACGAGTCAAGCAAATGCAAAAAAAGAGCTAGATAGGTATTTAGTAGAAAAAGGTTTGGATGCTCTAGTTATGATTAATAACGATGAAGTTCTTCTATCAGCTGTAGCTGGTTATCCGGAATTAGCGGTTCCTGCTGGATATGATAAAAATGGAGAACCAATCGGTGTAGTGTTTGTAGGGAAACAGTTTGGTGAAAGAGAGCTTTTCAATATGGGATATGCGTATGAACAGCAGTCTAAAAATAGAAAATCACCTAGTTTATAAAAAGATTATATGAAAAATAACTGGAGTCCACCGAAATATGTTGGTGGATTCCAGTTAAACGAATCTAACAATATGAAAAGAAAAAAAGGATTCTTCTCAATTAGTAAGAAAGATTGTCTATAGAAGTTCATAAAATGTAATATATTCAATTTCCATCCATTGAAGGGGGAGGTTAATTCTTAATGAATGAAGTAAAGAGTTTTTTTCGAAGTAGAGGGTTTCAACGGTTTCTCGTTTTAATAATAGTAGCGCTTGTATTATATGCATTAAAAAGTATGATCAATTTAATATTAATTACGTTTATACTGACGTTTTTAATGGATCGATTTCAACGTTTTATTTCAAGAAAATTGAAAGTAAACCGGAAAATTGTTATTGCATGTTTGTATATAATACTAGTTTCCTTTATAGGCACAACGTTATATAAATATTTACCTGTGCTGACGATACAAATTTCACAATTAATTTATCAATTTAAACTATTTTTTCAAAATCCACCTGATAATGAAATCGTTAAATATGTCCTTTCGACAATTAATGAGATGGAAGTATCAAAATATATAGAACAAGGTGTAGATGTTATATATCAATCAATAGCAAATATAGGGAAGGTAAGTTTACAAATATTATTATCTCTAATTTTAAGCTTATTTTTCTTATTAGAAAAAGAGCGTATTATTACATTTACATCTAAGTTTAAAGATAGTAAGTTAAAAATCTTTTATGAGGAAATTGCATATTTTGGTGAAAGATTTGCAAGATCGTTCGGAAAAGTAATTGAAGCTCAGTTTTTAATTGCCGTTGTAAATTGTATTCTTACTGTCATTGCATTAATTGTTTTAGGATTTCCACAGCTACTTGTATTAGCTGTTATGGTTTTCTTACTAGGGTTGATTCCTGTTGCAGGTGTGATTATTTCTTTGTTTCCACTTTGTATCATTGCTTACAACGTAGGCGGAGTTATGTACGTAGTATACATACTCGTGTTCATAACAGTAATCCACGCTCTTGAAAGTTATTTTTTAAATCCGAAGTTTATGTCTGCAAAAACAAATTTACCAATCTTTTATACATTTATGATTCTCATCTTCTCAGAGCATTTCCTCGGAATATGGGGGCTTATTATCGGGATACCAATCTTTATCTTTTTATTAGATGTACTTGATATAAATAATGAGGATGCGACTAAAAAATAAGAAATGATAGAAAATCATTAAAAGGTCATAGGGGATAATGAAAATAAAAAAGCAATCCAAAATAAATTGGATTGCTTTTTATCTTAATTAAAGAACCGGAGCCATTGTTTCTTTTAATACTTGAACAGAGTGATCGAATTTTAATTCTTCTTCTTCACTTAATTCAACCTCTAAAATTTCACGAACACCGCCGCGATTTAAAACAGCAGGCACCCCGATATAAACATCTTTTTGACCATATTGACCTTCTAAGTAAGCTGATACAGTTAATACACTATTTTCGTCGTTTAAAATTGCTTTTGTAACACGTAGAAGTGACATACCGATACCATAATAAGTTGCGCCTTTACGCTCAATAATATGGTAAGCTGCATCACGGACGTTTATGAAAATTTTGTCTAAATCTTCTTGATTATACGTGTTGTCTTTTTCAAGCAGTGTTTGTAGTTTTTGGATACCAACGGAAACATGACTCCAAACAGGAAGTTCAGTATCGCCGTGTTCTCCGATAATATAAGCGTGAATGTTGTGTGGACCAATATCGAAGTACTCACCTAACATATAGCGGAAACGAGCAGAATCAAGCGTTGTACCAGAACCGATTACACGTTCTTTCGGTAAACCAGATTCTTTCCAAGTTACGTAAGTTAAAATATCTACAGGGTTTGTTGCGATTAAGAAGATGCCATCAAATCCGCTATCCATAATACTGCGAACGATTTGTTTAAAGATTTTAGCGTTTTTCTCAACTAAATCTAAACGTGTTTCGCCTGGTTTTTGTGGTAATCCAGCTGTAATAACTACAAGGTCAGCATCTTTACAATCTTCGTAGCTGCCTTTCCATACTCTAGTTGGAGCTGGTGCGAATGGAACAGCATGACTTAAATCCATTGCCTCCCCTTCAGCTTTTGCCTCATTTACATCGACTAAAACAAATTCTTCAGCTACGGCCTGGTTAATCATGCAATAAGCATAACTACATCCAACTGCTCCTGTTCCTACTAATACAACACGGTTAATACCTTTTTTCATTTCAAAATTCCTCGCAATTTCATTGATTTTATTATGTAAGATAATACGTCTTACTTCTATAGAGTCATATCTAGTTTATTACATTTTATAAAAGATATTCAAGTATTTGAAAATGTATCCGTGCAAATCCGCGAACAAAACATAGGAATTCAGTGAACCGAATATAATTCAGTAAAATCCTTTGTAAAAGGGGAAATGGCATGGGGAACCCATTAGCAATGGAAGAAATGCTTCATATTATTCATGCAGGGCTTGTCAAAAAGAATAACCCAAAACGGATTACGATTGCAGGTGCAGGGATTTCTGGATTAGTTGCAGGTTCTTTATTAAAAGAGGCTGGGCACGAAGTAACGATTATAGAAGCAAATAACAGAATAGGTGGCAGGGTGTATACGATTCGGGAACCATTTAGTGTGGGTTTATATTTTAATGCGGGACCGATGAGAATCCCTGACACCCATAAGTTAACCTTAGCGTATATTCATAAATTTAAACTACCTTTAAACCTTTTTATAAATAAAACTTTTGCAGATATCATTTATACGAATAACATTCAAACGAGATTGAATGTGTTTGAAAATGATCCAAGTGTACTTGAATATCCGGTTTTGGATAAAGAAAGAGGAAAAACGGCAGAAGAGCTAATGATTGAGGTATTAGAACCAATACTAAATTATATTAAGAAGGATCCTGATAAAAACTGGCTTATCGTTGAAAAAAAGTATAAAACGTATTCGCTTGGTTCATTTTTAATGGAGTATTATTCAGATGGTGCAATAGATATGATTGGGGTACTTCTTGATATGGAAGCTTATATGGGAATGTCCTTAATTGAAGTATTACGTGAAATGATTTTCTTTACTTCAACAACGAAATATTATGAAATAACTGGTGGAATGGATAAGTTATCGAATGCATTCTTACCACAATTAAGAGAACATATTTTAATGCCATATAAGGTTGATAAAATCATACAAGAAGATAATAAAGTAATGTTACAAGGAAATCATGAACAAACGTTAGAGCAATTTACAATAACAAGTGATTTTGCTATTATTACAATTCCATTTTCAGCGTTAAGATTTGTAGAAGTTCAGCCATACTATTTATCCTCTTATTTTAAAAAAAGAGCAATTCGTGAATTAAATTATATTGCTGCAACTAAAATTGCAATAGAGTTTAAAAGTAGATTTTGGGAGAAAGCGGGACAGTGTGGCGGTAAATCTATTACTGATTTACCGATACGGTTTACATACTATCCGAGTTATGGCATTCATACTCCAGGACCAGCTATCGTTATAGCAAGTTATACGTGGGCAGATGAGGCATTAACATGGGATAGTCTCCCGCAAAGAGATCGTATTCGTTACGCATTAAAAAATTTAGCGGAAATATACGGTGACATCATCTATAGTGAGTTTGTCACCGGAACATCTTTTAGCTGGAGTAAAAATCCGTATTCTTGCGGTGCATTTACAGCTTTCGAACCAGGCCAAGAGCTCGAGTTATTTCCATATATTACGCCACCATCTGGAAAAGTACATTTTGCAGGAGAGCATACGACATTAACACATGGATGGATGCAAGGGGCAATTGAGTCTGGAGTTAGAGTTGCATATGAAGTGAATGAACAGTGAATCTCTTATATTTACAAATAGTCATTCTTTTAATAAAATGATAAATATAAATCGTAATTATTACGCTTTGAATACATTTGAAATAAAGAAATGGATGGTCGGTTGAATGAATAAAGTGGAGATTCATATATTAGGTGGTTTTTTAGGTAGTGGAAAATCAACATTATTACAAAATTTATTGTTAGCAGAGAAAAAGAAGAATAGAAAAGTTGCAGTATTAATGAATGAAATTGGTGAATACTCGGTAGATACAGATATTATTGGAAAAGAGAATGTTTTAAGAGAACTTCTTAAAGGCTGTATTTGTTGTACGTTAAAAGAAGAGCTTGAAATACAATTACATTCGTTATACCAACAAGAAAGACCAGATGTCATTTATATAGAAACGACAGGTGTTGCACATCCAATTGAAGTGTTAGACGCGTGTGTCTCACCAATTTTAGCTCCTTTCCTGGAAGTGAAATCAATTGTAGTCGTTTTAGATGCAGTAAGGTGGTTAAACCGAAGTATATTAAGTGCAAATGTACAACAGCTATTGCATGAGCAACTGAAATTTGGTAGTCACATTCTTGTTAATAAAGCAGATTTACTAACAGATGAAGATAAGAACACAGTACTTGAAGAAGTAAAGGCAATAAATGATCATGCGAAAATATATGAGACGAAGTATTGTAATATATCTTTAAAAGATATAGAAGAAGCAGAATTTACAAATGATGAGGAACATGAGACACTACATGTCAAACAGCATTTACATATACAAACGATGACGTATCAATTTACGAAACCGATTGATCAAGACAAATTATATGAATGGCTTTCGAATTTACCAGATAGTATTTATCGAGTGAAAGGCTTTGTGAAATTCCATGGAGATAAATACCCTCACCTATTCCAATATTCGTTTGGAGTACCAACTTTATTGGAACAAGATTTCGGTTTCCCAACAAACTTGGTAGTAATAGGAGAAGGACTAGATAAGAAACGATTGGCTGAAGGATTAGAGAAAGTAGAACTTAACTCTAATTAAGGGGAAAAGACTAACTTAAAAATAAGTTAGTCTTTTTGTATGGTCATTACTGAAATGAAACAGTATTTTCAATTGGATTGCAGAATATATATTGATTGTATGTCCGTTTCCATTACATAGGAAGGTGATTATATATTTGTGCCGAATGTAGAGGGTACTACAAGAGTTTTCCATTATATATCGAATTAGTTAGTCATGATTACGGACAGGGGATTTTGGCGTGTTTGATTCTATCAGAAAGTAAAGTATGGGGAGGATCACAATGTCGATGAAAAAACGTAAGTGGCTAAAGACAATGTTTACTGGTTGTGTTTTAGGTTCGTTATTAATAACGGCAGCTTGTTCAGGAAAGAAAACAAGTACAGAGGATGAAAAAACGATTAAGGTAGGAGTCCTTGCTTCTTTAACAGGACCGCTAGAATCGTATGGAAAACAAACAGTGAACGGATTTGAATTAGGGGTAGATTATGCAACTGGTGGAACTGGGAAAGTAGATGGGAAAAAGATTAAGTTTGTTGTAGAAGATACAGAAACGAAAGCGGATGTAGCAGTTAAAAAAGCTACGAAGTTATTAGAAGAAGAAAAAGTAGATTTTTTAGTTGGATCGTCTAGTTCAAGTGATACGTTAGCGGTTTTACCACTGGCTGAAGAATATGAAAAGATTATGGTTGTAGAACCGGCAGTTGCGGATAGTATTACCGGGAAGAACTGGAATAAATATATTTTTAGAACTGGAAGAAGTTCCTCACAAGATGCGATTGCAGGAGCAGCAGCAATTGCGAAAAAAGATGTAAAGATTGCGACATTTGCCCCAGATAACGCTTTTGGTCGTGAAGGGATTGCTGCATTTAAAGCGGGTGCGAAAAAATTAGGTGCGAACATTGTGAATGAGCAATACGCGGATACAAATTCAACAGATTTTACAGCGAATATTCAAAATATCATTAGTTCAAAACCAGATTATTTATTTATCGTTTGGGCAGGGGCAAATTCACCTTGGAAACAGTTGAAAGATATGAATGTGGAAGCGCAAGGTATTAAAATTTCTACAGGTGCGCCAGATATACCAGCATTAAAAACAATGGATGCATTAGTAGGTATGCAAGGTTTTTCTGTATATTATCACACACTTCCAAAAAATAAAGTGAATGATTGGCTAGTTGAAGAGCATAAAAAACGTTTTAATGGTGCAGTGCCAGATTTGTTTACAGCGGGAGGAATGTCAGCAGCAATTTCTATTGTAGAAGCCTTAAAGAAAACAAAAGGTGATACAGATATAGATACCTTGATTAAGAAAATGGAAGGAATGGAATTTGATACACCGAAAGGAAAGATGAAGTTTAGAGAGAAGGACCACCAAGCGATGCAGACACTGTATTCTATCACATTGAAAAAGCAAGACGGTGTTGATTATCCGGTGCCAGTGTTAGAGCGAGAATTAACGATGAAAGAAACAGAACCACCAGTTCAAAATAAGTAGACTGAATTTTCTGTTGTTTTTGTATAAAGAGGGGGGACCCTCTTTATACATATTTCTTTCATACTCACGGCTTTAAAGGGAGGGATTTCGTGACACATTTGCTAGAGACGAAAAATCTTAGCGTATCTTTTGGTGAACATCATGTTATTAAAGATGTAAATTTAACTGTCCAAAAAGGAAAGCTCATTTCTATTATCGGGCCAAATGGTGCGGGGAAGACAACATTATTTAATTTACTAAGTGGCCAGATTTCACCCACAACAGGTGAAGTGTATTTTAAAGGGCAAGATATTACAAAACTATCGATTTCAGATCGAACACGCTTAGGAATCGGTCGCTCTTTTCAGCTTACAAACATATTCCCAGAATTAACGGTACTTGAAAATGTCCGTTTAAGTGTTCAATCATTCGTACAAGATTACTATAGTTTTTTCCCGAGTCCAGCAAAATTAAAGCAACAAGTTGGAGAGGCGAGACGTTTCTTAAAAACAGTATTACTTCACGAGAAAGAGAACGTATTAGCGAAAGATTTGGCACATGGAGAGAAAAGAAAGCTAGAACTTGCGATGTTATTAGCTTTAAAAACGGATGTGTTATTACTTGATGAGCCGACGGCAGGTATTTCGGTTGAGGAAGTCCCTGCTATATTACAAGTGATTGAAAATATTAAGAAACATCCAGAGAGCACAATTGTACTTATCGAACACAAAATGGATATGATACTAGGTTTGTCAGATCATCTTATCGTTTTATTTCATGGAGAGTTATTGGCTGAAGGATTGCCAGAAGAAATTATGAAAGATGAGCGTGTACAAAGTGCTTATTTAGGGGGATTATATAGTGGCACTATTACAAGTGAATAATATAGAAACGTATTTAGATCAGTTTCATATTTTGCAAGGAGTATCTCTTACTGTTGAGAAAGGGACGATTACTGTACTGTTTGGTAGAAACGGGGCAGGGAAAACAACGACATTACGTTCAGTGATGGGGTTTCACCGCATTGCAGATGGTGAAATTTATTATGATAGTGCAAAAGTAAGTGGATTACCTACACATTTAATTTCAAGGAAAGGAATAGGATATGTACCAGAAAATCAAGGTATTTTTCATGATTTGACAGTAGAAGAAACATTCGCTCTTGCTAGGGGGAAAGGTGAAGAAGTAGAAGGGAAAATAGAGTGGATGCTAGAACTATTTCCGGATTTAAAGCAGTTTTGGAATAAGAAAAGTGGGCTCTTGAGCGGAGGGCAAAAGCAAATGTTGGCTATTTCAAGAGCGTTTATTAATAGTGATGGATTATTACTTATTGATGAACCGAGCAAAGGGCTATCCCCGATAATGGTGGAGAAATTAATGCTAGCTATTTTGAAGATGAAAGAGAAAACAACAGTTTTACTTGTTGAGCAAAATTTTATGATGGCTAGTCAAATTGGCGATTATTTTTACATTATGGATAACGGACGAATTGTTCATAACGGTTTTATGAATGAATTAAAAAAGGATAAGGAAATGTGTCATAAATATTTAGGAATCTCTTAACATGAATCCGAGGTGAAAAGGATGGATGTGTTAATCAATTTATTTGTAAATGGGATTTCAACAGGGATGCTCATTTTTTTGTTAGCCTCAGGTCTTTCACTTATTTTCGGTCTAATGAGCGTTTTAAACTTTGCACACGGTGGTTTATTTGCGTGGGGAGCATTTACAGGTGTTTGGTTATTTAATATGACAGGAAGTTATATATTAGCTTTAGTTGGAGCAGTAGCTATGGGAATGTTCCTAGGATTTATTTTAGAAAGGTTTCTTATTAGACCAGTATATGGAAATCATGTTCGACAGCTGCTCGTTACGCTTGGGGGAATGCTCGTTCTTAGTGAGTGTATTAAAATATTTTGGGGGCCGAACCCTATTAGTGCAAAATTACCGTTATGGTTACAAGGAAGTTTTACATCCGGAGGTATTATATTAATTAAATATCGTCTATTTGTTATTTTGATTGGGGTAATTATTTACATTGCACTACTATTATTACTCAAAAAGACGAAGATAGGTCTTATGATCCGTGCAGGTGTAATGGATAAAGAAATGGTTCAAGCGCTTGGTATTAATGTAAAAGCGATGTTTTCTTTCGTCTTTTTATTAGGAGCAGGGATGGCAGCTTTGGGAGGTTTCTTATTAGCACCGTATTCGGGCGTTATTTTCGCCGAGATGGGCATGCAGTATGCAATTTTAGCTTTTATAGTAGTAATTATCGGAGGATTAGGAAGCGTACAAGGTTCAGCTATTGCTTCTTTAATTGTCGGATTAGCTGGTGCTTTTACAGCGTATTTTATACCAGATTTATCACTTGCAATTAATATGTTAATGTTACTATTTTTCTTAATAGTGAAGCCAACTGGACTTGTTGGTGAAAAGGGGTGAAATGGTGAACAACACATCGGACCGAATTAAAGTATACTTCGGAGTATGTATGCTCATTTGTTTAAGTGTATTTCCGTTCGTAAATGATTCACGGAGCCTGTTAATTTTGTTCACTCAAATCTTCATCTTTGCTATTTTTGCAATGAGTTTTGATGTATTGCTTGGGTATACAGGAATTGTATCGTTCGGTCATTGTATGTTCTTTGGGATAGGAGCATATGGGGTAGCGCTTTTATTTGATCGGCAAGGCGTATCAATAACGAACTTTTTAATTGGAATAGTAGCTGCAATTATCGTTTCAGCAATCGTTAGCTATATAATAGGTTTGCTTTCTTTACGGTTGAAAAGTCATTTTTATGCAATGTTAACACTTGCTATTTCACAGTTGTTTTTCGTACTTGCTGAAAAATGGCGTGGGCTTACTCATGGTGGAGATGGTTTTACATTTGGTGTACCAGACGTATTCCGTGATCGTTTTACGTTTTATTATGTAACACTTATATGTTTACTTATCATTTTTGTTCTCTTACGTCTTTTCACCAAATCTTCTATTGGAAAAGTATTAAAGGCAATTTCACAAAATGAGCAACGTGTTGAAGCACTAGGATATAAAGTGCTTCATTATAAAATTATTGCTAGCATTGTTGCAGGAGTAGTAGCTGCGATTAGCGGTGGTTTATTTGTTATCACATTGCGTTTTGTTAATACGACTGTATTTTCAATTGAAATGACATTAAATGCATTATTGATGACGATGATTGGTGGGGTTGGAACGTTAATTGGAGCAATTGCAGGAGCTGGAATTATTGAATCCCTAAAATATTATTTATCAGAACTAGCTACAGAGTATCCGATCTTTGAACGATGGACGATTATTCTTGGTTTATTGTACATTATCGTATTGCTAGTTTTCCCGAAAGGATTAGTTGGCACGGCTAAGGGATTGAAGAATATGAAACGGAATAAGAAGGAGAAAAGTGCAGAAGTGGAGCAAAATGTGTGAAAAATCAATTGTATAGAATATGAAAATCCCTCTTTTAGATTCATAAAGGAGGGATTTTTTATTAACCAAATAGTTCATCAGGGATTTGTTTGAAAGAGTTTTGATTTGTAAAAAAATGAACAGCTAATTTCTCAACTGGAACATCTTCAATTGGTACCAATTTATCATTTTTAATCGGCAAAAAGGCTATCCCTTTTCCGTCATGAATAAACTCTTCCATAAGCGAATAAGAATCTAATTGTTGAAGTTGACGCTGAGATAAATTATTTTCTTTTAGAAATTGTATCGTCTTATTTCTAAAAGGGCACTTTTTGTCATTACTAACGAAGAAGAGTTCCTTTGAATAGTCAACGATACATTTTTCTTGCTCTTTTAGTAATCCTATAGAAATTGAAGTAGTAAATACTTTTTTAAAACCTGCACCAGAACCATCCTCATAAGTGATGACCATATCAACTTTTTGTTGCTGCAGTAATTTTTGCAAATGACTACTATTTTCAACATATACTTGATAATTTCTGAAATTTGCTTTAATACGCTTACTTAAATAATTTGTCAAAATAGATTGTGAGGTCGCTATTATATAAGAAGAACCACTCGTTTTAATTTCATCTTTTACTTCTTCTAATAGAGTTAATATTTTATTCGTGTAATCTAATAAAATGTCACCAGCAGGTAACAAGGAAACACCTTTGTTATCTCTATGTAGTAAAGGCGTTTCTAATTCTTGTTCTAATTTTTTGATTCGCTCAGTTACGTTCGGTTGAACATATCCTAACTCTTTAGCAGCTTTACTAATAGAACCCTCACTGGCCACAGTTTTGAATATAATAAGATCATTTATTTCCATGTATCCCAGCCCCTTATGCATTATCATTATAAATGATACCAAACATAATTTATACCTATTTTACGTTAGCCGCTTATCGATTTATCATAATGTATATAAGATTGAAAGCGAGTGATAAACATGATTGGAATGCAATATAAGGTCATTCTTCCAAAGGATTATGACATGGAAATTATTAAGAAAAGGGTAAAGGATAATGGCTATAAAACTGATGGTTTCCAAGAACTAAATTTTAAAGCTTATTTAATTACGGAAACGGAGAAAGACGGGAATTTTTATAACTGCTATGCACCTTTATATATTTGGAATGGTCATGAAGGGATGAATAAATTTATCTTTGAAGGGTATTACGATAATATTTTACAATCTTTTGGATGGCAACAAATAAATATAGGTGTTCCATTAGTTGTTAATCTAAGTGATGGATTTAAGAAAAGTAGATATGTTGTTGAATATGCAGGAAGTATTTCTCAAAGTAAAACGCTGATTGGGACTCAATTAAACACGATGAATGAAAATGTACAAAACAATGAAAAGTGTTTAGGGAATATAATCGTTTATAATCCGGATAAATGGGGATATAGTAGGTTTGAGTTTTATGAAGAGAAGCCTGATATTATAGTAAATAAAGGTGTTACAGTATATGAGATTTTATATATTTCACGATGAAATTTTGTTGTATATTAAAAATAAGAAAAGGAATGAAAGTCTATGCCTTTTGTGAAGATTTATTATCCTGAAAACATATTAAATGAAGAAGAGTTGGAAAAAATGGGTGAATGTATCCATCTTTCATTAATTGAACATTTTAACATCCCTGAAAATGATTATTTTCAAATGTTCTTACCTTACCAACAAAACAAATTTTTATATAATCCATATTATTTGTTGGAAAGAGGAGAAAAGAGAACAGAGAATATGATTTATGTTTCTATTACATGTGGACCGGGAAGAACGGTGCAACAGAAAAAAGATTTGTATCAATCGGTATCCTTAAAAATCACGGAATATTCCGACGTTAAAACTTCGGATATTTTTATTACACTAAATGAGACAGCTGCTGAAAACTGGTCATTTGGTCAAGGAATAGCACAAATGGTGAAAATAAAGGGAGAAAAAAATGAAAAATGAACTTATTGAAGTACATATTAAAAAGAAAATGAGAGAAATGTCACCTGCATTTGCTCATTATAGTGAAAAGATATTATTTGAGGAAGTGTGGCGGGATGCCACTTTAACATTAAGAGAAAGAAGTTTGTGTACTGTGTCAGCACTAATCAGTCTCGGTAATACAGAACAATTACAATTTCATCTGAAGCTAGCTAAACAAAATGGGGTTATGGAGAATGAATTGGTTGCATTAATAACACATATGGCTTTTTACGTTGGTTGGCCAAAAGCTATGGCAGCTTTAAATATAGTAATGAATGAAATGAAAAGTTAAGAATAATGATAAGTAAGAATTCATGTTTATATGAATTCTTACTTATCATTATTTATGCAATACTCTATCGCTATATTTATTACATTTTATCTTGCTTTTTTATCACTTGCGTAGTAAAGTGATAGTAAGATGAACGCTAGGAAGTGATGAAACATGCGTGATAATACGATAGGATCATTAATATGGTTACGTTTAATACGATTTACGAACCAAAGTAATCAAATGTCAAATGAGTTTTTAAAACGTTTTGATTTAACGACAGCTCAATTTGATGTGCTTTTGCAAATACGTACGTATCAACCACTAACACAAATGGAGTTAGCTGAAAAGGTAACTGTTACACAAGGTGGCATTTCTCGAATGTTAACTCGTCTTGAAAAAGAAGGATATATTGTACGAAAACAAGATTGGAAAACGAAAACAATTAGTCTTACAGAGCAAGGAGAAGCAGCTTTAGAGAGAGCATTGCCAGAGCAACTTGCATTTCAATCTTCGTTTTTTGATGATGTATTAAATGAAGAAGAGCAGAAAATATTATACGAGCTGATGACGAAAGTTCATAAGCATAGCGAAAAAAAAGAATTACCGCAAGAGTAATTTTTTTTACATCATCAATTGACTAATCAAGTGATGAGATAGGTAATACGGAGATATACTTGACTTACCAACGTTTTTAGAAGAAAAACTAATACTACATTATTAAAGGGGAGAGTAACTATGGAAAAATACCGTATAGATACAAGAAAAGGAATTGAGTTTGGGTTATATTCAATTGGCGATCATGTTTTAAATCCACATAATGGAGAGAAAATTACGCCAGAAAAAAGAATTCACGAACTAATTGAAACAGCTAAGTTAGCAGATGAGGCAGGGCTTGATGTGTTTGCTGTAGGCGAAAGTCATCAAACGCATTTTACAACACAAGCTCATACAGTTATTTTAGGTGCGGTCGCGCAAGCTACGAAAAATATAAAAATTGCAAGTTCCGCAACGATATTAAGTACATCTGACCCAGTTCGAGTATATGAGGATTTCGCTACCATTGACTTGATTTCTAATGGTCGTGCTGAAATCGTAGCTGGTCGTGGATCTCGTATTGGAGGATATAGTTTACTTGGTTATGACGTGAATGATTATGAAGAATTATTTAAAGAGAAGATGGATCTTTTATTAAAAATTAATAAAGAGGAACATGTAACATGGAATGGGCAGTTCAGAGCACCACTTGAGCATGCTTCAGTTATCCCTAGAGCTAAAAATAATAACCTGCCAATTTGGCGTGCGGTTGGTGGACCGCCAGCTAGTGCAATTAAAGCAGGACGTACAGGTGTGCCAATGATGATAACAACACTTGGTGGTCCAGCAATTAACTTTAAAGTGTCAGTAGATGCTTACCGCGAGGCTGCTCAGCAAAGTGGATTTGATCCAGCTAGTTTACCAGTTGCGACAACGAGTTTATTTTATACGGCAAAAAATTCACAAGATGCACTTAGTGAATATTACCCTCACATTAATGCTGGTATGCTTACACTGCGCGGTGGTGGGTATCCGAAACAGCAATTTACAAATGCAATAGATTACCGTGATGCTTTAATGATTGGTAGCCCACAACAAATCATTGAGAAAATGCTTTACCAATATGAATTGTTTGGCCAACAACGATTTATGGCACAAATTGATTTTGGCGGTGTACCATTTGATAAAATTGAGAAAAATATTGAATTAATTGCTACTGAAATTTTACCAGCCGTTAGAAAACATACAGCAAAATAAATAAAAAAACTGAGAGTCTAATTGACTCTCAGTTTTTTTTATTTGTTATGGAAAAATGACAAATAAATGAACTTTTAGTCGAGGGAGAGGGAAGTTATTTTCTATTTTTGAATAACATTATTTCGAGTTTGAATTTTGGAAATACATTTTTCTCTTGACAAAAAATAAGCGTTTATCGAGGGTGGCTACGAGGACATTTTTTCGGGTGAAAGTCAAGTGTATGAAGAAAAAAACGATTGTTTTATAGATATAAAAGTAAGCCGTATATTGAAAAAACACATTTTACTAATGAGGAAAATGTGATTCAAAAAAATGACAAAAGACATATTTCGGACAAAATGATGTCAATAATACGTCAAAAATAACCTGAATTTACTATGCAGGTATATTATACAATTCGATTAACGAATAAAACACTACAGAAATAGTGAAAAGGTAAAAATTAGCATTGCAATAGTTTGAAAAACTGAAACTTCATATTTTTCGACAATACATAAAAAATGTTTTTGTCTTTTCGTATTTCTTAATAATTGAGTTTGATAAGATTGCTCAATTAACTTTTATTATAAAAACTATGAAGGAAGTGATTTTAGTATGGAAACGCTCGAATTGGCACGAATACAGTTCGCATCAACAACGATTTTCCATTACTTTTTTGTTCCGCTGTCAATTGGTTTAGCTTTTATTATTGCGATCATGCAAACGTTGTATGTGGTAAAAGGACAAGAGGTATATAAGAAGATGGCAAAGTTTTGGACGCAATTATTCCTTATTAACTTTGCAGTAGGTGTAGTAACAGGTATTTTACAAGAATTTCAGTTCGGTATGAACTGGTCAACGTATTCACGTTTTGTAGGTGATGTATTTGGTCCATCACTTGCAATTGAAGGATTACTGGCATTTTTCATTGAGTCTACATTCCTAGGTTTATGGGTATTCGGTGAGGATAAACTACCGAAGCGAATTCACTTATTGTGTATTTGGCTTCTTTCAATTGGAACGATGTTATCAGCATTCTGGATTTTAACTGCAAGTGCATTTATGCAGTCACCTGTCGGGTATGAAATGGCAGCTGATGGTCGTGCACAAATGAATGATTTCTTAGCCATTATTCAAAACCCACAACTATGGGTACAATTCCCGCATACAATTACAGCGGCAATTGCAACAGGTGCATTCTTTATTGCGGGTGTAAGTGCATGGAAAATTACAAAAGGACAAGAAACTGTAGTATTTAAAAAATCTTTCCGCATTTCTATCATTGTTGGAACAATTACAACGGCGCTTGTATTATTCTTCGGTCATGCACAAGCGCAACAATTAATTAAGACACATCCAATGAAGATGGCGGCAGCTGAAGCGCTATGGAATACAAGTGAGGATCCAGCGCCATTTACAGTATTTTCGAAAATTGATACAGAGAAGAAAGAAAATTCGTTTGAAATTCAAATCCCTTATATGCTAAGTCTATTATCGTATGATAAGTTTAGCGGTCAAGTTGAAGGGATGAATCAAATTCAAAAACAATATGAAGAAAAATATGGACCTGGAGATTATATTCCTCCAGTGCATACAATGTTTTGGAGTTTTAGAGCGATGGTAATGAGTGGAACATTCATGCTTCTTCTAGGAGCTTACGGATGGTTCTTATCAAGAAAAGATCGTTTAGCTGAAAAAACGTGGTATTTAAAATTAATGGTGTATGCAATTTCTCTTCCATTCATCGGTAATACAGTAGGGTGGATTATGACTGAAATGGGTCGTCAACCTTGGGTTGTATTTGGTGTAATGAAAACAGAAGATGCTGTATCACCAAATGTAACATTCGGTGAAGTATTATTCTCACTTATTTCATTCACATCAATGTATTTAATTATGGGTGGAATTTGTGTGTACTTATTTGTTCGTACCATTAAGGGCCACACGAATAAGAAAACGAAAAAGGATTATCAAAGCCATGATCCATTTGATAAGGAGGAAGAGTATGTTATCTCTTAATGAGTTGTGGTTTTTAGTTATTGCAATCTTATTTGTTGGATTCTTCGTACTGGAAGGTTTCGATTTTGGTGTAGGAATGGTTTCGAGGTTTTTAGGAAAGAATGATTTTGAAAAACGAGTTTACTTAAATACAATAGGACCGTTCTGGCACGCGAATGAAGTATGGCTTGTTTGTGCTGGTGGAGCTATGTTTGCGGCATTTCCGCACTGGTATGCAACTTTATTTAGTGGTTTTTATATTCCGTTTGTATTTATGCTTCTTGCTTTAATTTTAAGAGGTGTTTCCTTTAAATTTCGTGCGAAAATAGATAATCATAAATGGAAGAGTGCATGGGATTGGGGGATGTTTATTGGAAGTATGTTACCGCCTATCCTTTGGGGAGTTGCGATTGCAAACTTTATGGTAGGTGTACCTATTGATGAGAGTAAAAATGTTGTAGGTGGATTCCTGCAATTACTTCATCCATTTGCGTTACTTGGAGGAGTAATGTTTCTCCTACTATGTATTGTTCACGGATTACAATTTCTTACGATACGTACAACTGGTAAATTGAGAGAACGTGCACGAATTGCTGCAATAAAAATTGCACCATTTTCATTAATTACACTTCTTGTTTTTGCTGGTGTAGGGTTATGGAAAACCGATATTTTCACTGCTCATGGAACAGAATGGATTATGGTACCAATCGGAGCTTTTGTAGCACTATTAGTGTCCACTTTATTAAATAAAAGAAGAAGAGATGGTTGGGCTTTCTTTATGACGAGTTTAACAATCATTTTACTAAGTGCGAGTGTATTTATCGGTATGTTCCCACGTGTTATGATTAGCTCTTTAGGAGCAATGAATGATTTGACAATTTACAACGCAGCATCAGGAGCTTATGCATTAAAACTTATGACTTACTTTGCGATTGCTATTTTGCCTTTCGTTATCGGAAGTCAAATATGGAGTTATTATGTATTTAGACAACCTGTTAAGTCAGACAACGATTTGGAGTACTAATGAAAAGAAAAAGAGGACTTCCGTCTTATCCCGGTAGCCGTATTTTATATGTAACGTTAACGATTATTAGTATTTTAGAAGCTTTTAGTATTATTGCGCAAACAATCTTTTTAGCACGAGCTATTACGTTTTTATTTCATGGAGAGACAGTACAAACAATATTAAGTGAAATTGTTTATTTTGGTATCGCGTTTGCAGCGCGTAACATAGTAGTTCGAACATCACAAATATTAGTGGAACGTTTTGCCGAAAAAACAGGGTCGTTACTAAGAAAACAATTGATAGAGGCATATTTCACATTAGGTCCAAGGTATGTTCAAACTGTTGGAACGGGTCATCTGGTTACCTTATCAATTGAGGGGATTGAGAAATTTAAAACATATATTGAATTAACGATTCCTAAAATGATTAGAAGTAGTATCGTTCCAGGTCTAATTGTACTATATGTTTTTACGCTAGATATTGAGTCTGGAATCATTTTAGTTGTAACGATTCCTATCGTGATTATATTTATGATTCTTCTCGGATTAGCAGCGCAAAAAATGGCAGATAGTCAGTATGAGATATATCGTGTACTTTCGAACCATTTTGTAGATACGTTAAAAGGTTTAGAAACATTAAAGTATTTAGGGAAAAGTGAACAGCACGAAGGAAAGATTGAAAAAGTAAGTAAAAGATATAGAAAAGCAACGATGCGTACTTTGCGAGTTGCTTTTCTTTCTTCTTTTGCATTAGATTTCTTTACGAGTTTATCAATCGCGTTTGTGGCAGTTGGATTAGGGATACGTTTAATAGATGGAACGATTATACTATTACCAGCCCTTACAATTTTGATTTTAGCTCCGGAATATTTTCTGCCGATTAAACAAGTGGGAGCAAATTATCATGCGACATTAGATGGACAAATTGCGATGGAGCAAATAGAAGAGATTTTGCAACAACAAAAAGGAATACAAAAGAAAGATTTAAATGAAGATATAGTATGGAATGCCTCTAGTAGCTTGAAATTACAAGACATCAAAGTTAATAACACTGAATCTGAAAAGGCTATATTAGAAGGAATTAATTTTACTTGGGAAGGTAACGGTGCTATTGGTGTTATTGGTGAAAGTGGTGCAGGGAAATCGACGTTAATCGACGTATTAGCAGGTTTTTTATCTCCTTCGAGTGGAAAGATGTTAGTAAATGGTCTAGAAGTTGATGGATCTACTCGTGAAGATTGGCAAAAAAATATTGCTTATATTCCGCAGCAACCTTATATTTTTCCGCTTTCATTAAAGGATAACATTCGTTTTTATGAAACAAATGCAACAGATGAAGAAGTTGAAAGAGTTATTAATGAAGTCGGCCTTCGTTCACTCGTTACATCACTTCCAAATGGGATACAAGAAAGAATTGGAGAAGGTGGACGTATGCTAAGTGGCGGACAAGAACAGCGTGTTGCTATGGCGCGTGCACTTTTAAGTAAAAAACCAATCATTTTATTAGATGAGCCTACGGCACATCTTGATATTGAAACCGAATTTGAAATAAAGCAAGCGATGTTACGTCTATTTAATGGAAAGTTAGTATTTTTAGCAACCCACCGTCTACATTGGATGAAACAAATGGACCATATCCTTATTTTAAATAAAGGGGAAATGAAAGAAAGTGGGACGTATGAAGAATTTTTAGAGAATGAGACATTACATTTTCATAAGGAAGAGAGGGGAGAGAAATGAGTAACTGGGTTAAACCTTATATAAAACAAAATAAAGGTAGAATGACTTTAACTATTTTCCTTGGTCTTCTTGGAGTTAGTTCAGGAGCGATGTTACTTTTTATTTCAGGTTATTTAATCTCAAAATCTGCCCTTAGACCAGAAAATGTAATGGCTGTATATGTTCCTATTGTTGCAACAAGAGCGTTTAGTATAGGGCAAGCTGTGTTTCATTATATAGAGCGCTTAGTCGGACATGATGTCGTACTACGTATATTAGAAAAAATGAGAACGAAGCTATATAGAATAGTAGAACCACAGGCGTTATTTTTCCGTTCTCGATTTCAAACGGGTGATATGTTAGGAGTGTTATCCGAAGATATAGAGCATTTGCAAAACCTATATTTACGTACAATATTTCCTAGTATATTAGCGCTAGTTGTTTATAGTATCTTCGTACTTGTTATCGGTGCATTTGATTTTGTTTTTGCACTTATTGTAGGTTGTATGTTAGCTATTATCGTTTTTCTTCTTCCATTTGTATCATTACTTTTGATGAAGAAACATCATGTTACTTTAAAGCAAGGAAGAAACCGTTTGTATCAACAACTGACAGATGCTGTTTTTGGATTATCTGATTGGCAAGCAAGTGGTCGTAAAGATGAATTTATTAATGAGTATGTAAAACAAAATGATCAGTTGTTAAAAATCGAAAAGAGAGTGAAACGTTGGTATCATATTCGGGACAGTATCATTCAATTAGTAGTAGGTATTGTAGTTATTTCAATGATTATATGGACTGGGAATGAAGCGGCAAGTGAACAAATTGCGCCTACAGTTATCGCAGCTTTCGTATTAATGACTTTATCTGTAACGAACGCGCTTATTCCTATTGCAGATGCCATCGATCGAATCCCGTCGTATGTAGAATCTACCCATCGTCTTAATGGCGTAGAAAGTGATAGTGTTTTACATGATGAAATGGATTTGTATGGAGAGAAAGATTATATTGAACCAAAACATGTAGATATTGAACTGAATCACGTATCGTATAGTTATCCAGATAGTAATGAGATTGTATTAAAAGATGTATCATTACAAATAAAAGCAGGGAAGAAAATTGCTATTTTAGGGAGAAGTGGGACAGGGAAATCTACTTTACTAAAATTGTTAACAGGGGCGTTAAGCCCAGTAAATGGCCAAGTTGTATTGAATGGTGAACGAGCTCATACGAATCTTTTATCTAAATATATTTCTGTATTAAATCAAAAGCCGCATTTGTTTGATACGACAATTGGAAATAATGTACGAATTGGCAAACCAGAGGCGACGGATGAAGAGATATGGAAAGCTTTAGAGAAAGCACAATTAGCTTCACATGTTACTTCTCTTCCAGACGGATTACAAACAAAAATGCATGAAATGGGAAAGCGGTTTTCTGGTGGGGAAAGACAAAGGGTTGCTTTTGCTAGAACTCTTATGCAAGAAACACCCATCATTGTACTTGATGAACCGACTATCGGTTTAGATCCGAAAACAGAATTGTCTTTAATTGAAACAATGTTTTCTGCAACGGAAGAAAAGACCGTTATTTGGATTACGCACCATCTTGTAGGAATAGAACATGTAGACGAAGTTATATTCCTTGATCGTGGCCAAATTGTCATGCAAGGTAGTCATAAACAACTTCTGAAAGAAAATGAAAAGTATCGTAAACTTTATGAGTTAGATAAAGGAATATAATTTAAATAAGCAATAATTGTAAAAATAGCTACGCCTAAGGGTGAAGCTATTTTTTTGTTAGATTGCAGGTGTATATGATTGTTACGAATTAAAAATGAATTTCATATTATACATATAATGGAGGGATGTACATGAAGGAGCAATATAAAATCATTGTTTTAAGTGATGAATTATCAGGGGATAGGATTGGAAATACATTAGACAAAAATAAATGTAAAACAATAGTTCATGTTGTAGACGTTTCAGATGTTGTTCGAATAGAAAATTCTTTTCAATATATAGTCATTTGGAGAGTGGACGCAGAAAAACTTACAAATGACTTGATAAATAGGGGCGTGCAAAGTTCAAAAATTATTAATTTAACAAAATACATGTATGAATGGAAGGATAAATTAATTTCTATCTATCAAATAAATCCAGATCTTATGTCTTTATACATTTCTATGAAAAAAGCAAAGAGTGATCCGACGTATGAATTGTTTACTACCGGTTTGTCTTATCCACATTGTGGCATAAGTACGGAACTCCTCTCAAAAAAGTCAATAAAAGTAACACTTCCATCGCAAGATCTATACTATGATTATTTAATAGCATCACAACTTCTATCAAACATTCATTCATTTCAATATTGTTTAATAGGAATAGCCTATTTCTCGTTTTTCTTTGATATGTCGTTATCATCTGAATCGTATAGAATTCACAAAGTATATTATCCATTGTTTCAAGATGGCCATCATATTGTAGTTCATTCTCCTCTACCCACTGATGGATTCTCATATCTAAATACTCCGAAACCACTTCTTTCTATTTTTAATTTGCATTTTGAATATATTTTATTAGATGAACTAAAAGATGAATCATTGATACTGCCTTGGATAAATGCTGAATGGAATACTACTCCTCTTCACATTCCTTTTGAAGAACACGGGAAAATAAGAGCAGCTTCACATGCTAAATTGGCGTATCCTCATACTTTAGTTGAAAATAAAATGATTTTTAAGAAATATTTAGAATTACTGTTAAAAAACGATATAAAGCCATTAATTGTTGTATTCCCTGTTACTTCACATTATTTCAATTGTAGTAGTAAGAAATTAAAAGAAGATTTTTATAAAGTTATAAATGAGTTTCAAACTCAATATTCTTTTCAAATCATAGATCTATTTGATTCGCCATTATTTTGTGATGATGATTTTTTTGATAGTGATCATATGAATAAAAAAGGTGCAAATAAAATGTCCGCGTTATTAAATATGTTTATTCAGGAACGAAAAGTATGATATTTTGTTTCATGTTTGCATAAAAGTATATAGGCTCCATACAGTTAAAGTAATGTGATTTTTGTGTCGCGTATATAAATAATATGCGAAGAGGTGAGAGAGTTAAAATGAGAACTCGTATTGAAAGAACTGAAGAGGTAGTAGAGCAACTTCCATTGGTAAGTGTATTAATTCCTACGTATAATCGTCCTCGCTACTTTGAAAAGGCGTTATGTAGTGTGTTAGAACAAACATACCCTAATATAGAAATTATAGTTGGAGATGACAGCACGAATGACGAAACAGAAAAGATGTTACAAAAATATTTATGTGATCATTCAAATATTATTTATATAAAAAACAGATCAACTCTCGGACAGTTTGAAAATGCGTTAATGTTATTTCATGAAGCGAATGGTGAGTATATAAATTTTTTAATGGATGATGATATATTTCATGTGAATAAAATTGAAAAGATGATGAAGTACTTTTTCAATGATCTAGATAATGAAATTAAGCTAGTAACATCTCATCGTCAAGTAATTGATGATAAAGGGAAAGAACTGCGACATATTTATTCAACTGTCCGTTTATTTGAAGAGGATACGATTATAGAGGGGACAGAATTAGGAAATAAGGTAATTGTGGAGCAAAAAAATTATATTGGAGAACCGACAACAGTTTTATTTCGTAAAAATGATTTGCAAGAACCGTATGGGATTTTTGATAAGAGGCGGTATTTATGTAACGTAGATATAGCTTCATGGTTATCTTTATTAAGTAAAGGAAAGGCAGTTTATATAGCAGAGACACTTAGTTACTTTCGATTACATCCAGATCAACAGTTAAATGAATCTAATAAAATGATGGATGGGTTAGAAGATTTTTCACACAGTATTATAGCAGGAGAACAATATGGTTTCTTATCCACCGAAAAAGAGTTAGACAAAGCGATAACTAATTTTCTAGATTATGCAAGAAGGATAGTTCCATCATCCATATTATATACATTAGACTATTACCAAAAAATTAGAGAGAAGAAAATAAACATAGAAAAGAAAAAACAACATATAAATAATAATTCTTCTTTACCGAAAGTAAGTATACTTATTCCTGCGTACAATAGACCTTATTACTTGGAATTAGCACTCAACAGTGCTCTGAATCAAACATATGAAAATATAGAAATTATTATTTCTGACGACAGTACAAATAATGAAGTCAATGCTATGATTCAACCGTACTTACGTGAATATGAGTGTATTACATATGTTAAAAATGAAACACCGTTAGTTGCCGAAAACTTTAATAAGTGTGTAGAACTTGCGGATGGGGACTATATAAACTTTTTATTAGATGATGATTTATTTCATCATGAAAAGATCGAGAGAATGATGCAATACTTTTTGACGTTAGAAAATATTTCATTTGTGACGTCATATCGTGAACTGATTGATGAGAATGGAGAGATATTACCACCTTCAACATTGAATATGAAAATCGCGAAAGAAACTACACTTTTTGAAGGAAAAGAATTAGGGAATTATATGTTAAAAAACTTAAAAAATGTAGTTGGTGAGCCGACAACTGTTTTATTTAATCGTGATTTGTTTGACGGGAAGTTTGGGTATTTTAAAGGAAAGGCTTATTCTGCTATTAATGACATTGCAACTTGGCTAGATATGATGAGGAAAGGAAAAGTAGTTTATATACAAGAACCTCTTAGTTATTTTAGACAACATAGTGGCCAAAATCAAAAACAAATGCATTTTATTTTAATGACAATTGAAGAGTGGATTGAATTAATTATAGATGCATATAATAGTGGATTTTTAAGCTCCGAAAGTGAGTATAAAGAGAGTTTATCTTATTGTTTAGAAAATGCGGGATTTATAGTTAAGGATGCAGTAAGAAATGGCGAACTAGATCAAATTTATAATGAAAAGATAAAAAAAGGGTTAAACAAGTTAGTTGCTCATATGTTCGAGAAAGAATCTTGTTATTGTCAATATTGCAATAAACAATTTGAAAAATTTTCACCTTGGCCAGCACATTATGATTTTCCGAAATATAAATTTGAGATGTGGAATAAAGATACAGGGATATGTCCAGTTTGTAATTCGATGGATCGTGAAAGATTGTATCGTGCGTACATTGAAACGGAAACGGACTTGTTAAATAGAAACTATACAATGCTTCATATTGCACCTGAAGCGAAGTTAAGAGATTGGTTTAACGAGTATAAAAATATTACGTATGTATGTGGTGACTTAGAACCAAAGGATCCATTAATGAAGGAAATTGATGTTACAAAGATTACATATGATAGTAATACTTTTGATGTAATATTATGTAGTCATGTGTTAGAACACGTTCCTGATGATGACAAAGCAATGCGAGAGTTATATAGAGTGTTAAAGCCAAATGGATGGGGAATTATTCAAGTACCAATCGTAATGAATGTAGATTTTATTGTAGAGAATGAATTAATTGTAACACCACAATTGAGGAAACTAGCTTTTGGTCAAGAAGATCATGTGAGAATTTATAATCAATCGGGATTTATTCAACGATTAATGAATGCAGGATTTAAGGTAGAATTATATAACATAGCAGAAAAACAAGGAATGAAAAGTGCTAGGAAATTTGGATTATCTGAAACAGATATGCTCTATATTGTCCGAAAATGATAGGAAGGAATAGATAGATATGGAGAATATTCCTTTTTTACGTGCTTCAACTGTACCTGTAAGTGAGTATTTGGACGAATTGAAGGAAATTGATACATCTCACATATATACGAATTATGGACCTATAAATCAACGTTTTGAGGAAACAATTATGTCGTCATTTTTTCAAAACAGGGGAGCTGTTACAACAGTAGCAAACGCAACGTTAGGGTTAATGGCGGCTATTCAACTAAAGAAAAGAAGAAAGGGAAAGTATGCTCTCATGCCTAGCTTTACATTCCCTGCGACTGCCTTAGCCGCTATTTGGTGTGGATTGGAACCTTACTTTATTGATATTTCAATAGATGATTGGTATATGGATAAAACCGTACTTTTGGATAAGATAGAAGAATTAAAAGAAGAGGTTGCGATTGTTGTCCCGTACGCCACTTTTGGATCATGGATGAACTTAGAAGAATATGAAGAATTAGAGAAGAAGGGGATTCCGGTTGTCGTAGATGCGGCGCCGGGATTTGGATTAATGAATGGAGGGATGCATTACGGTCAAGATTTTAGTGGAATGATCGTATATAGCTTTCATGCAACAAAGCCATTCGGAATTGGTGAAGGAGGGCTCATATATAGTAAAAACGAAGAAGATATACAACGTATTAAAAGAATGGGGAATTTCGGATTTGATAAAAATCGTGAATGTACGATGATGGGGTTTAATTGTAAAATGTCTGAATACGCAGCAGCTATTGGGATTGCGACTATAAAAAAGTGGGATCAAAAATTAAAAGAACGTACCCGTATTTCTGAATGGTATAAACAGTTGTTACAAAATACTGGGTTAATGAAAAAAGGGTGGAAAGTCCAAAAGACAGAAGCAGTTATTCACCAATTTATGCCTATCATTTGTCCAGAAGAAGTTCGCAACATACAAGTAATTGAAGAACTGAAAAAACAGAAAATAGAAGCTAGATTATACTTTTCACCATCTTGCCACCAACAAGTTCTTTTTAAAAACTATAAGTCGACAGATTTAACAAAAACGAATAAAATAGCAAAACGAATCGTAAGTTTACCTTTATGGGAAGGAATGACGAAAGAACTAGTAGAGCAAATTGTAATCTGTTTAGAGCAGAAGGTGGTGTCGGTAGATGAATAGTTTTTATAGTCAAGAAGAACTAAAGGAAATTGGATTTTTATCTGTTGGGAAAAATGTATTGGTTAGTAAAAAAGCAAGTATATATAATCCGAGTGCTATATCAGTTGGCAATCATGTAAGAATTGATGATTTTTGCATTTTAAGTGGTAAAATCACAATTGGAAGTTATTCGCACATATCAGCGTATACAGCGTTATATGGAGGGGAAGTTGGGATTGAAATGCATGATTTTGCAAACATCTCAGCTAAAACAATCGTATATGCAGTACTTGATGATTTCAGTGGAAATACATTAATGGGGCCAACCGTCCCGAATCAATATAGGAATGTGAAAGCAGAAAAAGTTATTTTTAAAAAACATGTGATTATTGGTGCTAATTCTATTATTTTTCCAAATGTAACGGTAGGAGAAGGTACGGCAGTCGGTGCGATGAGTATGGTAAAAGAGAGTTTAGATGATTGGTATATTTACGCTGGAGTTCCCGTAAGGAAAGTAAAACCTCGTCAAAAAAAGATGCTAGAGTTAGAAATTGATTTTTTAAAAAGCATTCATTCTTAACAAAAAAGAATGAATGCTTTTTATTTTTATCCCGCTATTTGCCGATAAAGAGTCGACTTGTGAGGGCTAATTAAAGTTTCACTTTATGATAGAGCAGAGTGTATCTTAACTTATTATGTTTTAAATTTTGCTGACCAAGGCAATACTGAGCCATAGTGAATGTAAAGTTGGAGGGCGAGCGTATATGTTTGATGAGGATGGGATTGTTTTAATTATGGAACCAGCTGATGAAAGAAACTTGAGGAGATTTATTTTTTCAGTGCCAAAGTCAGTATATGAAAAGAAGGGGCTTACATTACACTATGGAACAGCTATAGGACAAGGGTATATGGATATAATTGAAGATATTATAAGCGTACATATAGAAATAGATGTTGTAACGATAATAGGGCATGTAAGAGGGGAAATAGCTATTTGAAAAAGGTTATAAACAATTTAGCTAGAAGTTATGTATTGAGAAAATTACAGACAATTATAAGGACGAAGGGGGTCTAAAATGAAAATAAAATCAATTGTATTAGTATTCATAGTTTCAATTGGTTTAATGGGATGTTCAATAGTGGAAGAAGGAAAGAACTCCATAGATTATGCTCAAAAGGCGACAGACTATGTAAATGAAATAAGTGCATTTGCAAATGATGCACCAGCATTAGCAGAAAAGGCCGTTAATGATAGCGAGGCTCGAAAAGAATTAGAAACGAAGCTTAGTGAAATTAAACAAGATATACCCGCATTCAATGAATTAACGCCACCTGATGTAGCAAAGGATCTTCATCAACAAATCGTCGGATATAACGAAAAGTTAAATACGTTAATTGATACGGCGAAGACAAAGATAGAAGAAGGCAAATTGGATGTAGAGCAATTTAAAAACTCTGAGCTTATGCAGACGGTAGATCAAGTTCGAAATTTGAAAGATAAAGTGCAAAATTTAGGTCAATAGTAAAAAGCTCCGTTTGTGATAAACGGAGCTTTTTGTATAAGTGATTACTTAATAAAATACACCACAACACCCATTAAAATGATAGTATTCCCAATTACTTTTCTTTTCGTTACTTTTTCACCTAAAAAATACCAACCGAAAATTAATATGATGATATAACTTAATGATTCTAATGCAGAGACTTGATTTATTGTCAGTCCCTTTAAGGCGATAATATTGAATCCTGCGTTAAGTACAAATAAAGAGTAACCGATGATTACATATGGATTTACATATTCTTTTAATTTAGAATCATATTGCTGTAAAGTAGCCTTTTTTAATAAAATTTGTGAGTAATTGGCCAATACGATTCCAAAGATCAATAACAACATATAACTATTCATCTTTTGTCACCACCACAATTCCGACGATAATAATAGCCGCACCAAGTAAATGATTCCACTGTATCGTATCTCCAAATAGAACTACTGACCAAAGCATTGACCACAGTATAATAATTCCGCGATGTGAATATGCTTTCGATATTTCGAAATGCTTAATTACTTGTTGCCATAAAATTGCATATCCGAATAAAAGTACAACTAGTCCGAAATAAGCAATAAAAAATGAGATGGAAGCAATGGGAAACTTAGCTGCCCATTTCATGTAAACCACAATGATAGAATATATCAAAAAAGCTACATGTAAAAATACGTAATTTTTAATAGTTGGTTTCATTTATTCACTCTCTTTTGCATATAAATATATATTTATACCTAATTTTTCTAATGATATATTGGAACGTATTTTGTTTAATCTTTCACATTCCAAATTATATAGTATCATGGCTTTTATTGTAAAACAATAGAAGCTATGCATTCATTTTTTCCAAGGTTCTACAACATGTATCGTTTTATTTGTTGCATCCAACTTTACTTGAATACCGATAGGCATGGTAATCATGGGATGTGTATGACAACAATCGAAGTCAGCTAGAAAAGGAATTCTTTGATTTTGAAGTACTTCTAATAGTATTTCAAAAGGTTTTCGATTTGTACCACAATCATCAAATTGCTCATGTTTTCCAAGAATGATACCTGAAATTTTATCGAATACACCGTTAATTTTAAGTAATGAAAAGCTTCTTTCAATAGTAGCTGCATCTTTTGAACTGTCCTCAATGAAGAGAATGTCGCCTTCTTGAATATGTGGCATATAGGGGCTACCCAAAATTCCTTGTATCGTGTTTAAATTCCCGCCAATAATACGCCCAGTAGCTTTTCCATCAATTACTGAAATCCAATCGTTTGGTCGAAGTTCTTTCTCCTTCGTCTTTTCTTCCCAATTAATAAATTCATCTGACCAAAATAATGGTTGTTTTATATGATAAGGAAGAGAATGATCATGTAGTAAAGTTTCAGCAAAATATTTGTATGTGCAATCAACAAAAGGTTCAAATTCGCCAAAGGAAGGGACGAGAGCTGGTCCATAAAATGTAGGGATTCCTGTTTTGGCGTAAATTGCTAGTAATAAAGCAGTTGCATCTGAATACCCAATCATTATTTTAGGGTTCTTTAGAAAAGCATCATAATCAATATAAGGTAATATTGAATTTGAATTCATCCCACCAATTGTTGACATAATACAAGAAATATTAGGATTTCTTATTAAGACATTTAGCTCCTCAGCACGCTCTTGTATACTACCAGAACGATAAAAATCATATCGACCTGTTAATGAACCTTCTAATATATGAAACCCTTTCTGTTGTAAGTAAGATTTTGCTCGCTCAAATCTTTTTGGAGAAGTGTAGGTTACTGGTGAAGAAGGGGAGTAGATCCCAATTGTGTCTCCGTATTTTAATGATTTTGGAAGTAGCATTTGTATGAATCCCTTCTATTAAATAGTTTATCTCGCTATTTGACGGGTAGCCCGATTGGGGGGCTGATTAAAGTTTCGCTTTATTTACGAGATTTTATTATTGAATATTCTTACGTTTCAATATTGTAAGTTTAACATAAATAAATTAAAATAATCATTGCTGTACTATGAATAAATATACCTTTTACCTTGACTGTATAAAGGAATTGTTGTTAAGGTTAAATGTGAGTGTATAAAAGGTTTGCTAAAGGAGTTTTGAAATGAATCGGTTAAAATGGGGAAGGATGACAGTCCTATTAGTTATTATTTTAGGGATATGTTGGTTCTTATTCCAAGGAAATCAAAAGAGCATAGCGAATGTAGAGGGACAACCTTTGCAAGTGGCAGAACTACCTAAAGCAGGATTTACTGAAAAAGTAGTCCCGCCAAAGTACATCCCACCAGAAATTAACGCAAAAGCAGCTATGATTATCGATGCGAGTGATGGAGATATTATTTATCAATATAATGAAAATGAAGCTTTTGCACCGGCTAGTATGTCTAAGATGATGACAGCGTATCTCTTACTAGAGAGTATACATAACGGGAAAGTTCGCTGGGAAGATCCAGTAAAAATGAGTGCGAAGGCGGCACAAACAGAGGGAGCGAGAATCCCAGTACAAGTTAATGATACATTAACTGTTAAAGATTTATATCATGCATTAATGATTGAGTCAGCTAATAATTCAGCTGTGGCTTTAGCAGAACATATGGCAAAATCGGAGAAAGATTTCGTTCAGCTTATGGATGCAAAAGCGAAACAGTTAAAAATGTCGGAACATGCTAAATTTGCAAATGCTTCTGGATTACAAGAGCCAGATGGAAGTGAAACAAAAATGACGGCTGGTGATGTAGCACAATTGGCGTATCATCTTATAAAAGATTATCCGGAAATATTAGAAGTGACTCACTTACGCCAAAGTCAGCTAGCATTTAATAATATTAATGTTATAAGCACAAACGACATGTTAAACAAAAATAATAAAAGTTTATATATAGAAGGAATGGACGGACTAAAGACTGGATTTACAGATAGTGCAGGATACTGTTTTACTGGGACTGCAAAGCAAGGTGATAATCGAATTATTACAGTGGTCATGGGGACATCAAGTAAAACAAAACGTTTTACAGAGACAAATAAGTTAATGTCGTATGCATTTGGATTAGTTAATTAAGTAAGTAAAATACGAATCTAGATCGCTACATAAGTAAGACTGTTTGTTGTTACTAATTTTAGATAACAACAAACAGTCTTTTTATTTTTATTTTAAAAAGGAAAAAGCTTCTAAATATAAGTGTTATTATTTGAGTTTGTTTGTTGCTGTGATATTATAAAGTTATAAGCTTATTAATAATAAGTTTGAGGGGCGTAATATGATATATACATATGAAATAGCCTCAATTGAAAATTGGAGGGAATTATGATGGCAAAAGATTTTTACTCAGCAATTGAAGACAGAAGATCTATTTATGCAATTAGTAAAGAGCAAGTAGTTTCTGATGAGAAAATTCAAGAAGTGATTTATCATGCTGTAAAACATACACCTTCAGCTTTTAATTCTCAAAGTGCTCGCGTTGTTGTTTTATTAGGAGAACAACATGATAAATTATGGGATATTACGAAAGAAACGTTACGAAAAATTGTACCTGAAAATAACTTTGCACCTACTGAAGAAAAAATGAATGCATTTAAAAGTGGTTATGGAACGGTTTTATATTTTGAAGACAGTGAAGTAGTGGAAAGCCTTCAAGCTAACTTTGCATTATATAAAGATAATTTCCCAACTTGGTCTCAGCAATCATCAGGAATGTTACAATTTGCAATTTGGACAGCTTTAGAAATTGAAGGGTTTGGTGCTACGTTACAGCATTACAATCCGCTAATTGATGAAGAAGTGAGAAAAGAGTGGGATGTTCCAGAGAATTGGAAACTTATTGCGCAAATGCCATTTGGTAAACCGGTAGTACATGCTGGTGAAAAAGAATTCCAACCGCTAGAGGACCGTGTGAAAATTTATAAATAATTTAAAAAGGTGAACAGGAATATAACCTGTTCACCTTTTTTTATACGTAATAAGGGTTTTTTTGTCCTGCATTTTTCATCTGATTTTTTAATTCGTTTTTACGTGTTTCAATAGCTGATACTTTTTGTAATGTTATCATTGAAACGAATTGAATAAAAGCATAGTATAGCTCTATGTTTTTTTGTATTGGATCATCTATTATATTTCTCACAAATATGCCTCCTCTTTTTATTCCCATAAAACTCCGCATTAATGGGCAGCCCGAGTGGTGAGGGTTAATAATTAGCGGAGGATGTATAAAACCCTTCCTGATTAAAGTTTCATTTTATAAGGGAATGAAACTTTAATCAATTCGCTAAAATTCTTGTTTATTAAGATATGTATATAACACTATAAATATCTTATAAATTCCATTATAGGAAAAATAAAACAGTTGATATAGTGTGTGTTTTCTTTAAAGGAGAAATGGCTTTTGTGAAATAAATCTTACAATTCGTCAAATTATTTCAAAATTGTAGATAGTATAGAAATTTAGTTTTCTAAAAATATTATACTATTGATAAATAGAGTGATTTTTGTCATGATGAAAGTATACGTCATGTAAGGAGCTTTATAAGGAAATACATACTTGAGTTTGTATTAGGTTAATAGAGTTTTTTATAATAGATAGAAAAGGGATATTTTATATTAAAATATTAAATAGAATGTCGAATTTTCATGCGATATATAAGAAATTTGAAAAAACCATTGCAAAAACACTGTGTTTAATGATAAAGTTCACATGAAGTTCACACGGATTTCACTTTGTTCATTTAAAATGAACTCTGTGTGAAAAATAAAACTCTTGCTAAAAAATGGAACTGGATGAATATTTTACTTTGATAATATTGTAAAGTATTAAAGTTTTAGTTTTTTTTTAAGAGGATAGTAGGGAAAGGAAGTAAAGACAACTTATGAAAAAAGTAATTGCAGGTTTAGCAGCAGCTTCTGTAGCTGGCGTTGCAGTTCCAGGAATGGATTCTGCTCATGCACAAGTTTCAAATGAAGCGCTAAAAGAAATTAATGGACAAACTCAAACTCAAACGACTGTAACTGAAACAAAAACTGTAGAAACAACTTCTGAATTAAAATACACAGTAACTGCTGATGTATTAAATGTTCGTTCAGGTGCTGGTACAGGACATAACGTTATTTCTAAAGTAAAATCAGGCCAAGTGCTACAAGTAGTTGGACAAGAAAATGGTTGGTTCAAAGTAAACGTAAATGGTCAAACAGGTTATGTAAGTGGTGACTTCGTAACGACTGGTGGCAAAACAGGAACGACTGTTCAACAAGGAACAGGTACTTACACAGTAAACGTTTCTTCACTTAACGTACGTACAGGCCCAAGTACATCTCATACAGTATTAGGTTCTGTAAACAAAGGTAAAACAGTACAAGTTGTAGGTGAAGTACAAGATTGGTTTAAAATCAACTTCAATGGTGGAACTGGATACGTAAGCAAAGACTTCGTAACAAAAGGTGGTTCTGCTGTATCTAACGAAACACAACAACCAACTACAAACAACAATACTACAACAGTTCAAACTGGTGGTTCTTATGTTGTTAACACTGGTGCTTTAAAAGTACGTACAGGCCCAGCTACATACAACGCTGTAATCGGTGGAGTAACAAATGGTAAAGTATTAAACGTTACTGGTGCTGAAAATGGTTGGTACAAAATTAACCATAACGGCCGCACAGGTTACGTAAGTGCAGACTTCGTTAAGTTTGTAAAAGGCGGAGTAAACAACGTTACAAATAACAATAATGTTACAAATAACGTTCAACAACCAGGTAAAGACGTACAAAAACCAACAACAGGTGGAGATACATCTTCAATCGCTGGATTCGCTAGATCTTTAAATGGTTCACCATACAGAACTGCTGGTACAACACCTGCTGGTTTTGACTGCAGTGGATTCATTCACTACGTATTAAATCAAACTGGTCATAAAGGCGCTCGTCAAACAGTTGCTGGATACTGGAGCTCTAAAACAAAAACTAGCAATCCACAACCAGGTGATTTAGTATACTTCCAAAATACTTATAAATCAGGTCCTTCTCACATGGGTGTTTACTTAGGAAACGGTCAGTTCATTAGTGCAGAAACAGATGCAACTGGTGTACGTATTAGTTCTGTAAGTAACTCTTACTGGAGCAAGCACCTATTAGGTTACACAAAAGCATACTAAGAAAAAGTAGTTTTATATACTTTTCGTATAGAGAAAAGGCTTTCCAAGGAAACTTGGGAAGCCTTTTTATAGTTGAATAAATTGGAAGTTTAATAGTTTTTATTTTAACTTTCCATTTAAAAATCGATCATATAAGTCATGGAAATAGTTAGGACGAAATAAGTTCGCTGCATGTCCCGCTAACGGTATTTCCTTATATAGAACGTTAGGCAAAATAGATTTCAAATCAAATAGACAAGATTTATAGAGATGATCATGCTCTCCCATTACCCATAGTATAGGGTGAGGAAGTGATTTTAATTTAGATTTTAAATCGAATTCTAACCGATGTCGTAATGACTGGGCAATTATGGATGAATGTAATTGTAATCCGAAACGGTAGTAAATATTTCTTGAAATGACTGCGAACGGATTTGCTTTTAATATACCGCTTGGAAAAATAGTATTTGCGTATTGAGAGAGCCATTTAGAGTATTCATCTCCTCGCTTCTCCCAAAAATTTTGAAATACATTATATAAACGAGAAGGGTTATTGTAATGTCCTCCAATATGACAAATACTTAATACTTTTTCTGGATGCATTTGTGCAAAAATTGTAGAGATGTAACAGCCGTAACTTAGCGCACAAATATGTGCTTTTTTAATACCTTCTTGTTCATATAAGTTTAATAATTGATCTACGAGGCGCTGTAATGAAAAGTCGATTGCTTCTCCTTTATCATCACCGTGACCTAATAAGTCATAAGTTATAATGTTGTAGGAGGCAGAAAATCGTTTTTGCTCTTTTTTGAAGGCGCGACGATTGCCAACTAATCCATGAATAAAAATAATTGTTTCCTTTTCAGAATGTATATTTGTTTGCAAAAAGGATACTCCTTTCACTAACTGGAGATTTATATCGTGTTTTAAATTATTTATCTATAATTTACATAGAATAATATTAAGTACCAGGTAATAATATCAGATGTTTATATCTGTTGTAAAGATGAGTTTTTATGTATATTTTGTAAAAATAGAAAAAGTGTGTTTACATTCAGTTTACATTTGTATCGTATTCTAATTTTAGAAAGAACAGTTTTGTTTAACATGAGGAGATGAACAGGAATGGAAGTTAGAAATGAAATAAAGAAAAAAGGGAGTTGGAGGCAGTTTTTACGCCTTATTCAAGATACAAATCCTCCGAAAGGAATTTTAGTTTTTGCGTTGTTAATGAGTTTGCTTTCTACGGGAGCGAGTTTATTTATTCCTATGCTGACAAAAGGATTAGTAGATAATTTTTCGCTTTCTTCAATTAGTGCAGGACAAATTGTTGGGTTAGTTGCTTTCTTTGTAATGCAAACTATTGCGGCAGGGTTGTCTATATATTTACTAAATTATATTGGGCAGAAGATTGTAGCGGGACTAAGAGAACGTTTGTGGAAAAAGGTACTTATCTTGCCGGTATCTTATTACGATCAAAATAGAACAGGTGATACTATTAGCCGTATGACGAATGATACAGGTGTTGTGAAAACGTTAATTTCTGAGCATTTGTCAAACTTATTAACAGGTGGTATTTCAATTGTTGGATCGTTAATTGTATTATTTGTTTTAGATTGGAAAATGACTGCGTTACTTTTAACGGTTATTCCGTTGTCTGTGTTAATTTTAGTTCCACTTGGACGAAAAATGTATAAGATTTCAAAAGCGCTTCAAGATGAAACTGCATCTTTTACAAGTGTGTTAACGCAAGTGTTATCAGAAATTCGTTTAGTGAAATCTTCAAATACAGAAAAGAGAGAATATGAAACGGGTAATACAGGTATACAAAAGTTATTACAATTTGGTTTGAAAGAAGGAAAAGTGCAAGCATTAATTTCGCCAGTTATGTCGTTTGTTTTAATGGCACTACTTGTTATTATCGTAGGGTATGGCGGGATGCGAGTTTCTAGCGGTGCATTAACAACCGGTGAACTTGTAGCGTTTATTTTGTATTTAGTTCAAATTGTAATGCCAATGAGTCAATTATCTATGTTCTTTACACAATTCCAAAAGGCAATTGGTGCAACGGAAAGAATTAGTACGATTTTAGAATATGAAGTAGAAGATCATGAAACTGGTGTGAAAGTGACAAATGCTAAGCAACCGATCGTTCTTGAAAATGTACATTTTGAGTATAACGAAGAAGAGCAAGTTTTGAAAAATATTGATTTCACAATTGAATCTGGAAAAGTGACAGCGATTGTAGGACCAAGTGGTAGTGGGAAAACAACGTTATTCTCATTACTGGAACGTTTTTATGAGCCAACTAGTGGCGCCATTAAATTAGGGGAAGAATCAATTACGAGTTATTCATTACAGTCATGGCGACGTCAAATCGGTTACGTATCACAAGATAGTCCGTTAATTGATGGAACAATTCGTGATAATATTTGTTATGGCGTCGAGGGCGAAGTAACGGATGAAGAAATTGAAAAAGTAGCAGCAATGGCATATGTTGATGCATTTATTCATGACTTACCAAACGGTTATGCAACAGAAGTTGGAGAACGCGGTGTGAAGCTTTCTGGGGGACAAAGACAGCGAATTGCCATTGCCCGAGCGTTACTTCGAAATCCGCAAATTCTTATGCTAGATGAGGCGACTTCAAGCTTAGATAGTAAATCTGAGTCTGTCGTTCAAAAAGCGTTAAATAACTTAATGAAAGGCAGAACAACGTTAGTGATTGCGCATAGACTTTCTACTGTTGTAGATGCAGATAAAATTGTCTTTATTGAAAAAGGGAATCTTACAGGTAGTGGTACGCATGATGAATTATTACAGACGCATGATATGTATCGTGAGTTTGCAACGCAGCAATTGAAAATTAAAGAGGGTGCATTATAAAATGAATCATCAGTGGGATTTTACTCCACTGATGATTCATTTTTAAACAATATATTAGATGCTAAGTAGAAAGGAAATGGTTCCTTTGATACCTAAAATTTTAATAGTAGATGACGATCCACACATTAGAGAACTCGTTTCTGTATTTTTAGAACGAGAAGGTTTTCAAACATATGAGGCAATTGATGGAGTAGATGCACTTCAGAAAATGGATGACGTAAAAGTCGATATGGTTATTCTTGATATCATGATGCCAAATATGGATGGATTTGATGTATGTTTTGAATTAAGAAAATACTATGATATCCCGGTTCTGATGCTAACTGCCAAAGGGGAAACATCACAAAAAGTAAAAGGATTTCACCTTGGGACAGATGATTATCTTGTAAAACCATTTGACCCTATAGAATTAGTAGTGAGAGTAAAGGCATTATTGAAACGTTACCAAATTACAGTTTCCCAATCGATTCAAGTTGGAAATGTATTATTAAATCGTAAAACATTCGAAGTTACATCTGGAGAACAAACGGTTACATTACCGTTAAAAGAATTTGAGCTGCTCTTTACTTTAGGGTCTAAATCGGGAAGAACTTGTTCGAGAGAGCAATTAATTGAAGAAATATGGGGATATGATTTTGAAGGGAATGAACGTACACTAGACGTTCATATTAATCGGTTACGTGAGAAGTTTCAAGAAGAGCAGTCGAAATTTAGTATTAAAACAATAAGAGGATTAGGGTATCGCTTAGAGGTAAGTAAATGAGAAAAAGAAAACGATTGAGTAAGTTGAAGATGCTGAAAGTATTTGGAGCGGTATTAGCGCTCTTTTCTTTTCTTACTATCATTTGGTCTATCGCATTTTATGTAGCAACTAGTATATTGAATGCTTTTGACGTAAATGTATCGCCATTTGTTGCCTTTCTAATTAGTGATATGGTCGGTTTTGTATTTATTATTCTTATTTGGACATTAATTGGAATATTAATGAGGCCAAAACGAGAGGCAATGATTTGGACTATTATTGAACCGATACAAAAAATTGCAAAAGGAGACTTCTCCGTAAAAATACGAAATGAAGAAAAGTATGATGGAGAAATTGGCGTGCTCGTAAAAAGTATAAATGATATGACAGATGAACTGAATACGATGGAGAAAATGAGACAAGAATTTGTATCGAATGTTTCTCATGAAATACAGTCACCATTAACTTCTATAAAAGGATTTGCTAGAGCACTACAAGACGATAATCTTTCTGAGGAAAAAAGAAAACATTATCTTACCATTATTGAAACTGAAACAACGAGATTATCTAAACTAAGTCAAAACTTATTGAAGCTAACTCTTTTAGAATCAGAAGAGTATATACCAGAAAGAGTGAGTTATCGGTTAGATCAGCAGTTAAAGCAAATTGTGTTAAATAGTGAACCACTCTGGGTTGAAAAAGAAATCGAGTTAGAACTAGATTTAGAAAAAGTACATGTTATTGCTGACCAAGAAAGTATGAGTCAAGTGTGGATTAATTTAATTCATAATAGTATTAAATTTACTCCAAGCGGTGGCACGATTACTATTCAGTTAAAGGAACATGAAACAGTAGTGGAAGTGCGCATCCGTGATTCAGGAATTGGTATATCTGAAGAACAGAAACAACATATTTTTGAGCGTTTTTATAAAGCGGATTCTTCACGAAATCGTGCCTATGGAGGAAGTGGCTTAGGTTTAGCTATTGTAAAAAAAGTACTCGACCTTCATCATGGGGAAATAAAAGTTGAGAGTGAGGAAGGAAAAGGTACTGAATTTATTGTGTGTATGCCGAATCATGAAGAGAAATAGTGTTAGAAAGAGAACATTCTAACACTATTCCTCTTTAAAAATGCATTTACCGTTACTGCAATTATATTGATAAGCTTTTCCTTCGCTATTCATACGATATGAGTAATCGGATTCTTTATCTTTCTTAAAGTCAACGTATGCTTCTGCACCGTTTTTATCGTCATCTATATCAATGAATTGAACGTTTCGTATAGAATAATTTTTCTTTTCTCTTAAACCTCTTCCTTGCAAGTTTGTATGAACACCATCTACTAACTGGTCAAACAACGACCAGTTTAAATTAAGATGTTCAAATGACTCAGTATGTCTTCCTAAAATACCGTTGTCTTGTATTATTTTTTTATTATCATCGTATGTATAAGAGTATGTAAAATATGGTTCGTCTTTATATACTACTGTTGCATAATAGCCAATATTATAAAGGGGAGTATATTTTCCGGTTATGTTTTGTATTTCTTCTTGCTTATAACCTTTTTTAGTATGGAGATAATGGCTAGTATCTTTTTCTATTACTTTATAATTTAGTGGATTACCAAATATAAAATACAGGGCAAACAATATGATAAATAGTCCGACTGCAGTTAGTAACAAGACCCATTTTTTTCTTTTCATACACATACACTCTCCTATGCTGGATTTGTTTTTATTTTACATGAATAATGGTAAAAACATGAAACTTATAAACAAAAACTTTCTATAGTTACCTATAAGTAACCTACGCACATGAAAGTGCATCATTGCCTTTTTACATAAACATAGATACAATTTTAATATAATACATAACTGAGATGATTAAGGAGTGTTATACTTGGCAGAATTATTACAAGGCAAAAATGCTTTAATTACAGGAGCAGGTAGAGGGATTGGTCGCGCTGTCGCAATCGCATTAGCGAAAGAAGGCGTAAATGTAGGACTATTAGCTCGTTCAGAAGAAAACTTAAAAGCTGTAGCGAAAGAAGTAGAAGCAGAAGGTGTAAAAGCTGTTATTGCAACTGCTGATGTTTCTTCATACGAAGAAGTGACTACTGCGATTGAAACGTTAAAAAATGGTTTAGGATCTATCGATATTTTAATTAATAACGCTGGTATTTCTAAGTTCGGTAAGTTTTTAGAATTAGATGTTGCTGATTGGGAAAAAATCATTCAAGTAAACTTAATGGGTGTATATTATGCAACTCGTGCTGCTTTACCAAGCATGATTGAACAACAATCTGGTGATATCATTAACATTTCATCTACAGCAGGACAAAAAGGTGCACCTGTAACAAGTGCATATAGTGCTTCTAAATTTGGTGTCCTTGGCCTAACAGAATCGTTAGCGATGGAAGTTCGCAAACATAACATTCGTGTAACAGCTTTAACTCCAAGTACAGTAGCAACTGATATGGCTGTAGATTTAGGATTAACTGATGGAAACCCTGATAAAGTAATGCAAGCAGAAGATATTGCAGAATTTATCGTAGCGCAGCTGAAATTAAATAAACGTACATTTATTAAATCTGCTGGGCTTTGGTCTACTAATCCATAGGAATTAAATTTAACTTTAAAAGAAGGGATATCTATTCTGTAAGGGGTAGATGTCCCTTCTTTATTTTTTGTATTCGAGACAGAATTTTCGGTATAATTAAAAGTGAATGGTAGAAAGCATTGGGAAATTGAAAGGGATGGTATTTACATGAGTACAATTGAGAAATGGACGGCTGTTGATCAATATATGAGTGATGTATTAATACCGAAAGATTCTACATTAGAAGGGGTTCTTCAAACTAATGTTGCAGCTAATTTGCCAGCACATGATGTATCACCAATGCAAGGGAAGTTTTTACAACTATTAGTACAAATTCAAGGGGCTCGTAATGTTTTAGAAATTGGCACGCTAGGCGGGTATAGCACGATATGGCTTGCTAGAGCATTGCCATCTGGAGGCCGAGTTATTACATTGGAAGCAAGTGAAAAACATGCTGAAATTGCACGTAGCAATATTGAACGTGCTAATTTGAATGATAAAATTGAAATACGAACAGGATTAGCGTTAGATTCTTTACAACAAATAAAAAATGAGAAGTATGAACCTTTTGATTTTATTTTCATAGATGCTGATAAACAAAATAATCCTGCTTATTTTGAATGGGCACTGAAACTATCACGCCCAGGTACTGTAATTATTGGAGATAACGTAGTACGTGAAGGAGAAGTTATTGACAATACTAGTAGCGATCCTCGTGTACAAGGAATACGCCGTTTCTATGAATTAATAGCTGCTGAGCCACGTGTTAGTGCTACAGCGCTTCAAACTGTCGGAAGTAAGGGATACGATGGGTTTGTGATGGCAGTTGTAAAAGAGTGATGTAAGGAGGAAAAAAGGATGAAAAAGAAGTTTCAAAAATTATAACATGTATCGTGTATAACGAGATTAGCTCGTGGACCTCCAGTATACATAGCATTATATTATATATTAAAAAATTGGAGGATATAAGTAGATGAGAACTGAAAAAGAAATGTTAGACGTAATTATAAATATAGCAAAAGAGGATGAAAGAATTCGAGCAGTTATCATGAATGGATCGCGTGTAAATCCAAATGTGAAAAGAGATTGTTTTCAAGACTATGATATTATGTATGTTGTAAATGATATACAATCTTTTACGTCTAATCATAATTGGGTTCATAGATTTGGAGAAATAATGATAGTACAAATGCCAGAAGAAATGTCGTTAGTTCAACCAGATGAAGATGGGAAGTTTCCGTATTTAATGCAGTTCATGGATGGGAATCGGATTGATTTAACGCTAGTTCCAGTTGAGTTAATAAAAAAGTTCGTTGGACAAGATAGTTTAAGTAAATTACTTCTCGATAAAGATAATTGTATGGAAGGATTCCCGCCAGCAAGCGATAAAGATTACTTAATAAAAAAGCCTACAGAAAAAGAGTTTTTGGATTGCTGTAATGAATTTTGGTGGTGTAGTACGAATGTGGCAAAAGGGCTATGGAGAGAAGAGCTTTCTTATGCAAAAGGAATGCTTGAAGGACCAGTGCGAGATATGTTCATCGTAATGCTAGAATGGTATATTGGTATGAAAACAGACTTTACAGTTAATACAGGGAAGTTTGGAAAGCATTTCGAGCAATATATTGAAGAAGATATGTGGGAGCAATTTAAAAGGACATTTTCTAATGCAGAATATGAAAATATATGGGAGTCATTCTTTGTCATGGGTAATTTATTTAGGGAAGTGGCGAACGAAATCGCTAACACATATGAATATCAATATCCGCAAGATGATGATGATAAAGTGACGAACTATTTAAAACATGTGAAAGCTTTGCCAAAAGATAGTACATCGATTTATTAATAATAGTAAGCAGTAAGACTGTCCTAATTAAGGACAGTCTTATTTTTGTTTATGAATAACAATTTCTCTAACAAAGTGCAGATGAATCACATATGAAAATTTAGGGAGGTTTTTTATCATGTATTATTTTTATTCGCCACAAATGTTTGCTCCATATCAGTGGGGACTAGAACGAGATGTTTCGTATGCTTATATGCCATATAACTCATTTTATTATGGAGACTATATAAGCGCATTGCCATACGCATATACCCCTCCAAGCTATGAAGTACAAATGAAAGCAGATGATCGTGGATCGTGGACACCATTTTCGTGGGTCGAAAAATATGCGTATGCATTTTCAGGTCCTTACAATAAAGCAGAAGTAGCTCTTACATTTGATGATGGGCCAGATTTAGTCTTTACGCCAAAAATATTAGATAAGTTAAAACAACATAATGTAAAAGCGACTTTCTTCCTGCTTGGTGAAAACGCAGAAAAATTTCCGAACGTAGTAAAGCGTATTGCAAATGAAGGGCATGTAATTGGTAATCATACGTACAGTCATCCGAATTTAGCGAAAGTAAATGACGCTGAGTACCGTAATCAAATTATAAAAACGGAAGAAATATTAAAACGTTTAGCCGGCTATGCTCCTAAATTTATACGTCCACCGTATGGTGAAATACTTGAAAATCAATTGAATTGGGCAACTGAGCAAAATTTTATGATTGTACAGTGGAGTGTTGATACAGTTGATTGGAAAGGTGTAAGTGCCGATACGATTACAAATAATGTGTTAGGGAATTCATTTCCAGGTAGTGTCATACTGCAGCATTCTACTCCAGGTGGGCATTTACAAGGATCTGTTGATGCACTAGACAAAATCATTCCGCAGTTAAAAACGAAAGGGGCACGTTTTGTAACACTTCCAAGTATGTTCCAGACATCGAAAGAAAGAAAGAAAGTGAATGTGTTATAAATTGGAAAAATAAGGGTTATGTCGTATAATGAAAGTGTAAGTTAGGGGGGATATAATTGATTGATGCACTAGTAAACATAGGAATAAGCATATTGATTGGTATTATTTTTATACTTGCGGCAATTATTCTTCAAAAAAATCCACCGACCGATATTAATGCGGCATATGGTTATCGTACGAAACGATCTATGAAAAATAAGGAATTATGGGATGCGGGTAACAGGTATAGTGCAGAAGTGATGAAGCAAAACGGATTCATCATGATGTTAATTGGAAGTGTTATTAGTATACTGTTTAGATATCCACATACAATAATAGCGATTATAGTGGTTATGCTGTTATTAATCATTCGTTTATTTATACAAGTAGAGAGTAGATTAAAAATACTTGAACAATAATAAAAAAATAGGACTCTACGCAATATTATGCTAGGAGTCCTATTTTATTTATAAACTATTATTTTTTAATAATTCTTTTCCTTGCTCTATAACAAATTCATAGTATGCAAGATCATACGGATAAATATCTTCAAATGTTATCGTAATCGGTGTATTGTTTAAGACTGAAATAGTCGTTAAAGATGAAATCTCTCCTTTTAATAGTTGTAGAAAAGAAGTTGCATGTACTTTCATCACATCGTCTACTTCTTCACCTGGTGCGAATGGAAGTGGATTGATGACGTTGTGAAAATACATATGACAAAACTCGCGATCAGTAAGATTTGAAATTTCATAATCTATTTTAAAGATTCCCTTGTATGTTAAATCATTAGTTTGAAAGGAAAGCCCTAATTCTTCCTCAATTTCACGAAGACCACCAATTTGTACATCTTCATCATGCATAATATGTCCAGCTGAAGTAATATCCCATATACATGGAGCTTCTTTTTTATTTTTAGAGCGTAATTGGAAATATAAAAACATATCTTCATTATCTTTTTCTACAAACCAGCAATGAAATGTTTCGTGCCAATCGCCGTCACGATGCACTTCATCACGTAATTTCTTCCCAAGTGTATTTCTTTCAGGATCAAATATTGTTAACCACTCTGTCATTTTAATTCCCCTTTCCTCAAATTTTATTATACAATATTTGTATTGAATTTTGGGAAAATAAAGAAAAAGGAGTGGTTATAAGTGGGGATAGAGGGTACGGAAATAAAATCGATTATTTCAACAGAGGAAGAGTTACGGAAAATATTGGGGCAACCAAGTGAGCGAGCATTGAAAAAAGTTATTTCATCATTAGACCACCATTGCGTAGATTTTCTTTCTAAATCTCCTTTTCTAGTATTATCCACTGGAAATAAGTTGGGGGAGTGTGACGCCTCGCCGCGAGGAGACGCACCTGGATTTGTATACGTACTCAATAATAATAAAATTATCATTCCAGAAAGACCAGGAAATCGTCGTATAGACTCCATTTTGAATATTATTTCAAATCCACGTGTAGGACTAATCTTTTTTATTCCAGGTCTTGGGGAGACACTCAGAATAAATGGCCGAGCGTATATTACAAACGACGAAGAAATTTTGAAAGAAATTCAGGCGAATGGACGCAATCCGTTGCTTGGAATTGTTGTTGAAATAGAAGAGTGTTATATTCATTGTGCAAAAGCGTTTATTCGTTCTAAGATGTGGGATCCAGAATCTTGGTTAAATAAAAAAGAGTTACCTTCAGCAGCAAAAATGTTGCTGGAGCATGCGAAAGTGAATACTTCAGAAGAAGATGTTGCACGTTCTTTAGAAGAAAGTTATACAAAAAGATTGTATTGAAATTTTATTAATATAGTTTTGTAGAGCGGATATGTACGGGTTTTAGAATGGGGAATTTATATATGAACCGTTGATTTATAAACTGGAGAAATAACAAAATAGGTAAATTGAGTGGCGGTTGCATAATGATATTGTGAAATATAATAAAAAAAATTCTTGAAAATAGTTAGTAAAAATAGGCTTGCTTTTTAAAAAGTTGATAACTATAATAAATTAACAAATAGACATGAACGAAAAAGTAACGATAAGGACAAGAAATCATTTTTACGGTTTACAGAGAGGGAAGCCAAGGGTGTGAGCTTCCTAACACGAGAAATGATTTTACCACCTTTGAACTTCAATAGTGAACGAGTAATCTAGTAATTATTGACGGTATCAGCCGTTATCTGAACTTGAGCAATCTAGGGAGAAATACGTCTAGATTGGAACAAGGGTGGAACCACGAAAACACATTCGTCCCTTTCCTAGGGATG
>NZ_JBQENW010000025.1:0-71937 GCF_052044835.1 Bacillus sp. 22475
GGTATTTCTTTTTTATGGTTGTTACTTGCTTATGGTGTTGCAACATTAATAGTTTTTATACATATGCTAATCTCTAATAAATATTTTGGTGTGCAAAACGCGAAACAGGCAGGAACAACTTTTTTGAAATCACCAGTTTATGTTAAATCTAGACCCTATCAGGTTCTTTACAACGTTGCGATTTTTCCCGTTTTTCTATGGCTATATAGCAAAGGGATAGATACAGATAATGTAAAAGAATTTATGCTTAATACCGTTATTCAATGGACAGCATTGTCGATAATTATCGACTATCTTAGTTGGGTTTTAATTCCTCATAAATTTAGGTTAACACATAAAGAATTTTACATTGATTATCAACCATATATTACTTTGATTTATGTAGCAATTTTTATTAGTCATTATATAGTTGGTTTTTTTATCATTTAACCGAGAAGACCCCCTCCTCTAAACGGAGTGAAGATGGGGGATGAATCGGTTTTTTCTTTTTTGTGGGCACTTCAAAATGTTAGCTTGATGGGGATGGGGTATCACCACATCGCTATCACGCTAAGGTTTTAAAGTAACTCCTAAATGAAATTTTATCTTGCTAAGATATTTTTGCAAATCTTTTTATACCACGTTAAGGGACTATTTACCCTCTATTTATGATATTAAAGTTTAATTGAGATATATGTGAAAATAACTCAAATATTTAAGGATTGTATTTTATATAGTTATTATTTAAAAATAACTTTGACATATAATTCACTTTATTTTATAGTAAGTACTACACTAACTACTAAAGGAGTTATTATGGACGAACTTTATAAAGAACTTCAGAAATGGGGCTTTTCACAATATGAATGTAAAGCGTATATAGGTCTTTTAAAAAATTACCCCATAACAGGATATGAAATAAGTAAAAGGTCAGGTGTACCTCGTTCAACGATTTACGAAGTGGTGGCAAAATTAATAGATAAAGGTGCGGTTTATACAGTTCCTTCTGATCCTGTAACCTACGCTCCCTTGCCAGCTAAAGAGTTAATTCGTCGATTACGTAACAACTTCGAAAACTCTATGGATTATCTTGAAAAGAATTTATCTGCTTTAGAAAGTGAACAAGAAGTAGATGTTATTCATCGTATCAGCAGTGATGAGCATGTTGTTGCTGAAATGATTGATATCATAGATAAAGCAGAAGAAGAAATATGGTTGTCGATTTGGGAACCACAAGCCTCGTCTATAAAAAGTGCTATAGATAGACGTATTAATGAAAAAATCGATGTTTTTTCTATTCTTTTTGGAGCACCTGATATGCAACTTGGTATAACTACTCATCATAATTACATGGCTCCCGAAGTAGCTGAGGAACGTATGAATGGTCGATTAACGATTGTCGCACGGGACAATGAAGAAGTATTAATTGCAAATTTTTCTCCAAATACACCTGCATGGGCAATAAAAACAGAGGATCCAGCCTTGGTATTAATTGCAATGGAGTACATCAGACATGACATTATGTTCTCAGAATTAGTTAAAGAAGTTGGTCCAGAGAAAACGGAAGCTCTTTGGAAAAACGATTCTAATCTATTTCATGTTGTCACTGGAAAACGGTTCAAATAAATTGAACCGTATTTTCTTTCATTTTTTTAATAGTAGTTAGTGTGTTAGCGTCTAGTTATTCGAAAATAAGGAGGGAATGAAATGAGTCTGTCGAGCGCCCAAGTGAATTCATCTCAGAGAGATGAAGATAGTTTTATCAAAGGAGTAAAAGATTGTATCCCTACATTACTGGGTTATTTAAGTATCGGAATAGCGGCAGGTGTTATTCAAAAAACTGCGGGACTTAGCATAGCTGAGATAACTCTCATGTCTTTAATCCTCTATGCTGGATCTGGTCAGTTTATTGCTGCAGGAATGATAGCAACAAGCAGTTCTCTTACTGCTATTATTATTACGATTTTCTTTGTTAATCTTCGTCATATTTTACTTAGTGCAGCACTAGCACCTTATTTTCGGCATCTTTCTCCATTTAGGAACATGTTAGTAGGTTCTCTACTTACCGATGAGACATTTGGTGTTGCTATTAGCGAAGCTGCAAAGAAAAAACAAATCAGTGAAAGATGGATGCATGGCCTTAACATAGCAGCTTATATAAACTGGCTTGTAGCAAATTTAGCAGGAGCATTTTTGGCACAGTGGATTTCCAATCCTGAAGAATTCGGTCTAGGATTTGCCTTGCCAGCGATGTTTATAGGGATTCTTATACTAACAATGTTAGGAAGAAGTACAATCAAACTAGATATCATTGTCGCAATTATAGCAGTTGTTATTGCTGTGGGAAGTTCTTTCGTATTATCCAATAGTATGGGTGTTATAGTTGCTACAATTATTGCTTCAACAATAGGAATGGTGGTGGAAAAATGGAAGTAAGATGGGGCGTTTTTGTAATTATTCTAGGGTCAGCTATTGTAACGTTTATTCCAAGGGTTGTTCCTCTTATGGTGTTAAGTCGTTTCGAATTGCCGGAATGGTTAATGAGATGGTTGAATTATGTCCCTATTTCTGTTATAGCTGCTTTGATTGGTCAAGAGATATTTATACATGATGGAAAGATTGCATCACTTACAAGTAACATTGAATTTTTTGCAGCCATACCAACTTTCTTTATTGCTATAAAAACACGTAGTTTATTGGGAACCGTACTGGGAGGTATTGTTTCCATTATAGTTTTGCACTTTTTGTTTTAATACTAAGTACTGTATTCAATCAATTGTCATGTTTAAATGCCAAGTCATAGCACGAAAGATAACCATAGAACCACAGGATAGAAGGTAAGGATTGAAATATATGTTGAATTGATATCGTAGCATACTTGAATTGAACTGTTATTTCGCGTCTTAAGAATCTTGTATAGCCCAAAATAAAAAATATGCATTTTGACTTGGGAAAGCAAATTTTTTCATTTTGGGGTATTTATTTTTTAAACTTGAGGAACATGAAATTTTATCACTCATGATTCTATAGTATTTTCAGATAAACTAGAGAAAATAGATGAAGAAATAAAAAGTACAAGGGATAAAAGCTCAATTTTAATATTCCCAGAAGAAGATTCAAAACAGAAGTAGAAGATATATCAATTGTTTTTACAAAGCAGTATTGAAATATCCTCTCCAAATAGACGGACGGATAAAATAATAAATTTAGATACCGATATGGAGTAGTGTTTATGGAATCGATTCCTATAATTTTTATGGAAAAATATCTTTGATTTTTTTTGCATAATTCAACAATATGTATTGTAAATTTAATAATTTTGAATTAGCCAATATTTATATACATGTATGCATGTTATAAGTATTAGAAGAACACACCTTATTTTTCAAAGGGGATACAGAAGATATGAGTAAGTTATTTAAAAAGAAATCTGTTACACAATTATTAGAGCCTAGTAAGAGTAAAACCTTAATGAAAACATTGGGTTCATTTGATTTAGTTATGTTAGGATTGGGTTCAATAATTGGAACGGGAGTTCTTGTGTTAGCAGGATTAGTAGCAGCAAGAGACGCTGGACCAGCAGTTGTTTTTTCATTTGTATTGGCGGCAATTGTATGTGGATTTATAGCTTTATGTTACGCAGAGATTGCTTCAATACTTCCGGTTTCAGGAAGTGTATATACGTATGCCTATGCAACAATTGGTGAATTAGTTGCACATTTAGTAGGTTGGATGCTACTTTCAATATATATTTTAGCAACAGCAGCGGTTGCTAGTGGGTGGACAGGTTATTTTCACAATTTAATAACTGGATTAGGCTTAGATATGCCAAAATCACTGTTAATGATTCCATCTCAAGGTGGTATGATGAATCTACCAGCGATGGTCATTACATTGATAATTACATGGATGTTATCGCGTGGTACAAAGGAAAGTAAACGTATCAATAATATAATGGTGTTAATTAAAATTGGAATGGTTATATTATTTATTGTAGTGGGTGTATTCTATGTAAAGCCAGAAAACTGGGTACCGTTTACACCATATGGTTTAAGTGGCGTTTTAGCTGGCGGGGCAGCAGCATTTTTTACTTTTATGGGATTTGATATATTAGCAACTTCGGCAGAAGAAGTAAAAAATCCACAACGCAATCTTCCCATTGGTATTATTGTATCGTTAATTATATGTACAATTATCTATGTTATAGTATGTCTTGTGATGACAGGGATGGTTTCCTATAAAGAATTAAATGTACCTGAAGCAATGGCTTATGTAATGGAAGTAGTAGGACAAGGTAAAGTCGCTGGTGTAATTGCTGTAGGAGCAGTCATTGGTCTTATGGCTGTTATTTTCTCTTCTATGTATGCAGCAACACGAGTATTCTTTGCAATGAGTCGTGATGGACTGTTACCAAAATCACTTGCGAAAATTAATAAGAAGACTGGGGCACCAACTTTCACAATACGGTTGATAGGAATAGGAAGTTCTTTTATAGCTGGTTTTATTGATTTGAAAGAATTAGCGAATTTAGTTAATATTAGTGGCTTGGTGACTTATTCAATGGTGGGTTTATCAGTTATTATCCTTCGTAAAACTCATCCGAATTTAAAACGCGGTTTTATGGTACCATTTGTACCTATATTACCAATCATTTCAATTGTAAGTTGTATGTTTTTGATGCTAAATTTACCATTAAGAACATGGCTATACTTCTGCATTTGGATAACTATCGGATTAGCAATATATTTTGTTTATTCAATAAAACATAGTAATTTAAATGAGAAACCAAATTCAAACGAAATTAAATAACTGTAGTCCTTTTGAATTTAGAGCCAAGGTTGTTTAAGGAAAAGATACCTAAGATACTTGCAAATATGAATGCAAATATTATACAAGCTGTAGTAATTGAAGCTGAGCATATGTGTATGACAATGAGAGGTGTGAAAAAACTTGGTTCAATGACTATAACTTCGTCCTATAAAGGAATATTTAAAGATAATAGTACACTTTGAAGTGAAACTTTAAATATGATAGAGAGATAGAATTATATCATTATTATGCTAAAAAAGAACATACAGAACCTATGTTAAATAATAATTTGTATTCTATTTATGAGCAAACGTATAGAAGAAAGTAGACGTTCATTATCGTAGTACGTCTAATCAAAAGGCAGTGCTGAAGACTTTGGCAGTGCTTTTTCTAAATTAACTTTTTGATATTTTTTATTCTGTTCACAATATCACTTTATATTTTTTGAATATATATCCTAAACATAATTGATATATGAAAGGGTGAGAGTATGATTTCATCATATTCAGTAAAGCCCCTTGAGAAGGATATTAAAGATGTAATTGAAGCGCTAGCTAGAAAACAAATAAGGGCGAATCAACAACAGGAAGATGGTAGTAAAGCTACTATTTTTCTAATAGCTATAAGTTCGCACGAAATACCGTTTTTACGAACAATAAGATGTATAAATAAAAATCTAATACAGTATTTAGGGATTTCGAGCTCATTAGCATGAATCTCCGTATATTGGTATGTGTCTATATAATTTATGTTTTATATGGAAATCAGTACATACTGAACTATTCGTTAAAAATTTTTATAGTAAATTATCTTTTAATATATAGGATTTTTTCTTATATTGATCTAATTAACCCCTCATAATCATGATTAAATTAGCCAATTCATGTTAGATAACGAATTTTAAGCTGTTTTCATTTATTGATTTTTTGTATGAATTTATATATATAAATTTTTTTATTTTACATACATTTATATGTAGTTTTTACACTAATTTTTATGGTCTTATACAAATTTATCACTTAGTTATCTATAATTTTTATTTGACTAACTACACTATACCATTCAATTTTGAATATATTTTAGTATTTCATAATTTAATTATGTAGATAAGTTTGTGTAAAAATTGAATTTTACGCGAACTTGTGTTCGTATCCTTTTTCTGTTATAGTATATATGAGGTGATTTTTATGGATTACAGCAAGCAACGTCAAAAATCCGTACATCGTAAAAAATTATACGAAAATCTAAATGAAATGCCTTTTTACATAGAAGAATTTGTGGAGTACAAAGAATTGCATGATGCCTCTCCCTCCACCCTACTGAATTATGTATATGATTTTAGAGTCTTCTTTAATTGGCTATTATCCGAACAAATTATTGAATTTAAGCCCATTAAAGACATATCCTTCTCTGATTTGGAGAATTTAAAGAAAAAAGATGTTGAGAACTTTATAAGGTTTCTAAAACTACAACAAAACATGCAGAATTCCTCTGTTAACAGAAAAATTTCAGCCCTAAAATCTTTATTTAAGTATCTTACCTCCCTATCAGAAAATGAAGATGGAGAATGTTATTTTTATAGAAATGTAATGGCTAAAATTGAAATACATAAAGATAAAGAAACATTAAATGCCCGTGCAAAACGTATGAGATCTAAAATATTTCATAATGATGATGATCAAGAGTTTTTAAATTATGTTAAGTATGAACATGAAAAATCTTTAACAAAACATCAGTTGTTCTATTTTCTAAGAGATAAAGATCGTGATGTAGCTATCCTTTCCCTTTTTCTTGGTAGTGGTATTCGTGTAAGTGAATTGGCCGATCTTCGTATGGAAGATATAAACTTAAAAGAAAGATTAATTGATGTAATCCGAAAAGGAAACAAAGATGATTCTGTATGGATTACACCAATTGCACTGAACGACCTTGAAAAGTATATGGAAATTAGAGATAATAAATACGCTCCAGGAAAAGAATTGAAAAATGTTTTTTTATCGAAGTATAAACATACTGCACAGCCTCTTTCAGTTAGGGCTATCCAAGATATAGTAGAAAAATATACTAAGGCATATGGAAAAAGAATGTCTCCTCATAAATTAAGACATACATTAGCAAATAAATTATATATGGAAGAAAAAGACTCGTTACAAGTGATGCAACAACTTGGGCATACCAGTCAAGATACAGCTTTGTTATACACTCAACTAGGAGAAACAACTATTAAAGATAGTTTAGGAAGAATTGGAAATAGTAAAGGGTAGATTCTTGTTTAGTATTTACTTTGTATTTTTTATACAAAAAATACAAAGTTTAAATTTAAGGAACAGTTTGATGAAGAAGGTTATTATATTCTTCTTCTTTCTTTTTACAACGACATGAAAATCTAAACTTCTTAAACAAAAAACTATAAATAATTACAAATTCTATTAAAGTCATTTTAAAAACGGATTCTCAGAATACGTTATATGGAGGTTTTTTTCATTAGGACAATACATTCCGCACCTAAATGTCATTTAACCTCAATATTGAGTTAATAACCCTGTTAATAAGAAATTCATTAAAAATCACTTTTACAATTTTTTTAAATAACAGATTCTTCGTAGTCTCTGATTAACCTTGAGCGATATAGACAAAATCACATAGACCATTTTTGATACATTTTGTGTAGTTTGTAATTGTAACATTACTGATGCTCAAATAGCTTAATTAAAAAATAATTTATTAGGATGTATTTCATATGTTAAATTTCGATTAATTCACTCTTTTATTCCGTGAAAAAGCGAAAAAATACCTCTTAAACTTTTCTAACAAAACCTTAGCTAGATAGGCAGCGAAAGCACCCACAAAATTCAATTTGTGGGTGCTTTCCTAGCTATAATTATATATAATTAATTTCTTAGTACCCTATAAATTTAAGCAAATAAATCAATAACCTCGATAAGAGTATTATTTTTTTCATAAATTAGCTTTTCTATTTCTTCATTTGGATGAACTAAATCTGGAATCATAACTGGAATCATCTTGGCATTTACAGCAGCATTTATTCCATTTAGAGAATCCTCTAAAACAATACAATTTTCTGGTTCATAATTAAACAATTTGCTCGCATGAATAAATATATCTGGATTAGGCTTTCCTTTTGAAACCATATCACCTGTAATAATTGCATCAAATCTATGTTGAATTTTCGCTTCACTCAAGTAAAATCCTGCCATTTTTTCACTTCTAGAAGTCGCAACTACTTTTTTTATATTATTTTCATCAAGAAAATCTAATAATTCTAACAGTCCTTTTTTTATTGGTGTCCCATGCTCTCTAATATAGTTAATTACATACTCTCTCTTTACTTCCTTCACAGATTTATAATCAAATTCATATTTAATTTCTTCATCGAATAGTTTTCTTGAATCAACTGAATTTAGACCAATTTTCTTAATTAATATACTCATTGGAATTGGTAATCCAAAATGTTCAAATGCATATTTCCACCCTTCTATCCCTAATCTTTCTGTATCAAACATTAGTCCATCCATATCAAAAATAACTAATTTTATCTGATCTATACTCAACTTATTATTATTCATAAGTACCTCCCAATATATATTAATTTATCAGCTGTAGAATCTGTTAGTTCTATCTAAATTGTAATATTACTACCAATCTTCTATTTTAAGCTCTTTTTACCATATAATATAAAATTACTAGTGCTGTGAAATAATATTCTGAATTTCTAACAAATCACCTACAACGTATTCAGCATCAATATTTTCTTCTTCGTCAGTACTTATCAAAACTGACTTTACTCCAGCATTTTTTGCACACTCTATATCTATACTTCTATCACCAATATAATAGGTGGATTCTTTTTTTAATGAATATTTATCAATTAAATACCTAAGTGCTTCAGGACTCGGTTTTCTCTTAAAACCGTTATCACTGGTAATTATTTCATCAAAATAGTCAATCAATCCATTATTTTTTAGCACTTCTAAAGTAGTGATTCCCTTGTGAGTATATATAAAATTCATCATATCTTTTTCTAATACTACTTTAAGTATTTTTTCTGCGTTCAACAAAGGTTTTAATTCATACGTTCTCATATTACTTAGATTTGAATATTCTTTTTTAATTTTTTTATAATCAATATTATTTTGCATTGAAATCATTATAAGAAATTCCTGAACTGATTTATTCTTAATATAATTCAAAATTGTAATTTTATCATACGGTATTTTATATTTACTAGTTACCTCGTAAATACTACAAACAATAACCTCATATGAATCAATTAATGTTCCATCTAAATCCCAAATTACAGCAGCCTTATTCATTTGATATCTCCATTTCTTTAGTTACTGCAGTAGTGATTCAACTTACTAATTATATTCTGTAGATCATCTTGACAATTTTTAAATTTATTTATTTTGTTTATTCTTAATTTCGCTCTGTTAGCAAATTTAACATCTTTTGTGCAAATAAATTTTTCATAAACCGATACAGCTTGACACATATATAAATAATTTAACTTATACATCATAAGCAAATCATATTTTGATAAAGAACATACATTCATATAGTTTTCCAAGAACCAACTTAACTCATTAACACAAATCCTGCCGTCATTACGTTCTTTTATAGAATTTAAGTAAAATCGCATTAATTCCCATATTGCGGGTATTTTAGAAACTTCCGTCATATCAATGATTCCGATTATATTATTATTAGAAGTTATAATTTGTGTTACCGAATAATCTGAATGCCCATTAACGAATGTAAGTTTTGACATATCAATAATCTCACTGTTACTTATGACATCACGTCTGTTTTCCAAATCTTCTATAAAGAGCTTAGTATCCTCCGATACTTGCATTTTTTTTATTTGATTTATTATTCCCTCAATACGTTTAATATGATAGTTTTTATCATTTAATAGTTTTATAGATGGTCGAAGATTTAAATCAAACTGTTTTAATTCATTATGAATTCTCCCAATATAATTACATCCTTGTTCTAACAACCAATTGGGAGCAGTGTTTTTTTTCCAAATATCACCTTCAATAAATTCTTGAACATGAAATGATTTTTTTAAATCTAATTTACTTATATATTCACCCTTTCTATTTTTAACAAATTTTGAAACTGGATATCCCTTTTCCCTTAAGTAATTACAAATTAATATTTCATGTAAGCTATTATTATTCGATTTGTTTAATTCAAAAATTTTCACAAAAAACTTACCTAATTTTGTCTTAAATATATAGTTAGTACCCCAACCTACTTTATTAATTTCCGTCTCAATAATATCTCCCAAATCATAGTTACTAATAAATTTTCTCTCTATATTTTTCAGTATATTCACCTCCAACAATCTTTCCCTATATATTAATTTGATGCAACCATGTAGCTTTCTGATTTAATACTATTATAGTTTGAGAATTGAGACGTTAAATAATTCATAATATATATTGAAGCAGTAAATTCAGATGTTCTATCAAGAGCAAGTGTTAAATTCGAAGCACTGTCCTCCCAAAAACCGAATTCTTTCTGTGTTTGAGCTAAGTATTCGTTTACTCGTTTATAATAATCTCCATATAACTCATCTTTTGTATTGATATACAATAAGACACTAGCAATACCAAATTTCCCTATATAATTATTGAATATTGCCTCTTTGCCGCTTTTAATTAAAATATCATAATATTCCTTTGCACATTCTATGTATATTTCATCTCCTGACGCCATGTAAGCCAAACACAAATTCACAATTGCTAAAGACACTGAATAGTATAAAGGTTTACTATTCTTTACATAATAATTATAAAATCGTTGATTCTCTTCTGAGTAATTAGTAATTAATTCATTATTTTCATCTTGAATTAAATAAAAATGATCTCCTATAAACTCATTCTTTTTAAATAAGTTTACTATAAAATCTGCTGTGCTCTTTCCTACCTGATAATCTTTCATTAAGAAAGCACATATTCCTCCAAAGGCTGTAGCTCTTAACTCGTAAACTTCTGCATTTTTTATCGATGTAAAGCCGCCAGTTTTTTCTGAATAACTTTCCTTAATTATTTCATATATCTCCTTTTTATTAGGGTCTTTCGCAAAATATTGGTATAAAAATAACCAGTAGTTATAATAATTATCACATTTTCTTCCAACAGTATGTTTATCAGAATAATGATAAAGATCCACATTATTCTTCATTTTTGATAAAATTCTTTGAGCATCTATACTTTCTCCACCCAAGTATAAAGCTATAGGTGCCTTATAATATGCTTCAATCGGTAAATCAATAAACTCCTGATTATTGATATGATTTTTAATCCACTTTAAAGATTTTTCTGTTAATTTCATCATTTTCGCCTACCCATTCCAATTATTTTATATAAACTAATTTAATTACCTGGCATGATTTAATCCTTATTTCCATTTATAATAATAAATAGATTTCTTAGACTTCAAGATCATGCCAAGGTAATTAAATATACTTATTTAGTTAGTTATTTACTTACTTTAATAACATTTGAACTTCTTTAATTTTCTGTAATTTATTTAAATCGTAATTTTTAGGTAACCTACAAATAAAACACATTTTGTTTTTGTACGAAAACGCAGTGATAAAATACCTTTTATGTTTTTTAAACTTTGAAGAAATTATGGCGCGGATATTATCATATTCGCTTTCAGAATATTCTCCCGTATAATTAAAGCCAAAATCCAAACTATCATATACCTTTTTAATATCCCTTCCAAGTTCCTTGTCTTCATATTCACCATACGCAATATTGTCAATAAAGACTTTATCTTCAATGTAGTTTTTCTTGTAACTATTTTCGACTTTGTTATAGCTTGTATTAATATCTTGATCATCTGCATCTACTTTTACTGGGATACTAATATGGAAATCCCCAATTACATCACCGAAATCTTTTCCGCCAATATTTCTAGCATTTCTAGTCATTCTTAAAACAAATTGATTACGGTCAAATATTATTTTGCACATTTGTAATGCAATCCAAAACGATAAACATTCCATTTTTTCTGATACTATAATTCCATAATCATGATTGTCTTGTATACTATATTCAAAGAAATAATCAACCAGGTATTCTGAGTTATCATTTATATCTATTTTTCTCTTCAGGATAAAGTCACATATTTCTTTAAATTCCAATCCCTCTTTATATTGAATAATCTTTTCCTTATTTGTATTTTTCATTTGTTCATCTACATATTCTAAATAATCTATCGGTTTCACGTTGGAATTCTTTGTTTTGTTATTGAATAAATATGAATTTAAATGTGAATATATCTGCCGTTTTAAAATAAACATACTTGCACCATCAAAAATCATGTGATTAAACATCATTAATAATTCATATTTTTTTTCACTCACTTTGATTAATATAAAACTATATAAGACCTTATCAATTATATCTGTGCCAAAATTCATACTTTCCATATTTCTTTGTATATATTTTTTTACTAGATTAATTGATGCATCGTCATAACGACTCAAATCCATAACATTTATTTCCAAATCGTGAATTCTATCACTTTCAAAATTATAATATCGCCCCTCAGCATAACCTATCTTGCTACGTAACATAGAATTTTGGTTTATCGTATTTATTAAGGCATATTCTATAGCTGATGAACTTATGATTTTATCAAAAGGGATAGTACATACAATATTTGAAAATCTTTTTTTCATTAAAAATTTATTCTGGGAACTACTACATGGAAACTGATTTATTACCTTATTAAGTGCTATTTTCTTATTAATTTCTCTATACTGTTCTCTTAAAACATCATTAATTTTATCCTCTATCTCACTATTCATAGAAATAGAATCAAATATATCTAAAATTCCTCGTTCATTATAATTTTTAAAATCATTTAATGGTACTATATAATCTGGTATGAGAGCTTCTGAGTAATTGTCTAAAATAATCTTCTTGATTTCATCATGATTACTATTTGTAAATAAAACAATCACACTTCTAAAGTTGTAATCATGTATTCGCAACTTGACATTTATTTTAAGTTTTTCTTGAAGCGATTCTTCAATTTCCTTTAACAAATCTTCTTTATCTTTCTCTGCTGCTATCAAAGTAGCTAAATATGATATGGTTGGATTCCTTAAAAAGTCATCTAAGAATATTTCTTTACCAAATTCTCTATTGAGTAAATGTAGCATGATTACTATTGATAAAGAATCACCCCCCAAATCAAAAAAGTTTTCCGAAACTCCTATTTTCTCAATTTCTAATGCCTTACCCCAAATTTCTGCTATTGTTTTCTCTATTTCATTTCTAGGTGCTTGATAATTAGCATTCAAATTATTTGTGTCAGGTTCTGGAAGTAATCTGTTATTAATTTTTCCGTTCGGAGTTAAAGGCATACTCTTAAGTAACACAAAATGTGCTGGAATCATATACTCTGGTAACTTTTTTTTCAAATATTCTTTAATGTCCAGCTCTTCTACAGTTTTATCACTTACAATATATGCACATAAATACTTTCTTTTATTTTCTTTTACTAAAACCACAGCTTCTTTTATGTTATTGTTTTCTAATAACTTATTTTCTATTTCACCAAGTTCAATGCGGTAACCTCTTATTTTTACTTGATTATCTTTTCTTCCCAAGTACTCAATATTACCATCGGGTAACCATCTTGCTAAGTCACCTGTTTTATACATCTTTGTTCCAGCCTCAAATGGATTGTCAATAAACTTTTGGCATGTCAATTCATTTTTATTAAGATATCCCCTGGCTAAACCATCTCCACTTATACATAATTCACCCGCTATACCAATCGGTAATATATTATTCAACTTATCTAAGATATATATTTTATTATTATCTACCGCTTTTCCTATTGGAACGCTCTTGTTTATGGTTCCTTCATACTTCCACATGGTAGTACAGATGCTATTCTCCGTTGGCCCATATGCATTTACATAATTGAGTTTTTTTCCAACTCTGCTAGCCAAAGATTTATTAGACTCACTACCTCCAGTTATAATTAGTTCTAGCTCTGTATCTTCAATTTCTATTTCGTTAGCAACAAATGGCGGTAATAAAGTTATGTTGATTTCGTTTCGTTTTATATAAGTGTTTAGTTTACAAATATCCATTGCAAGATTCTTGGATATGACATGCACTTCAGCCCCAAGTAAAATACCCATGTATATTTCCCAAGCCGATGCATCAAATGCAATGCTAGCAAATTGTAATATTTTTTTATTACTATTTAAATTGAATTTTTTCTTTGATGAATTAATTAAGTTTATAACGCCTTTGTGTTCAACCATAACCCCTTTTGGTTCTCCAGTTGTACCAGATGTATAAATTACATAGGCCAAATTTCTTGAGGTGTGTAATTTATCTAAATCTTCTGTTTCTCGTCCGTATAATTCTTCATCCAATAAGTCAATAATCTTGTATTTAAAATCAATCTTATTATTTAACTTAATGTTTGTTAGTAATACTTCACTTCGACTATCTTTAAGAATATATTCTATTCTATCTTTCGGATAACTAGGGTCTATAGGTAAATATGCACCCCCAGCTTTTAACACGCCTAAGATCCCTACTACCATCTCTATAGACTTCTCTACTAATAAACTAACAATAGACTCAGGTCTAACTCCTTGTTCTCTTAAATTCCTTGCCAAACTGTTAGCCTTCTTATTTAATTCCATATACGTCAAAGTGTTATCCTCAAATACAACTGCTATTTTAGTTGGATTTTTTTTAACCTGTGCTTCAAATAATTCACAAATTGTGTTGATTTTCGGATATGTATAGTCTGTTTTATTAAAATCAAATAATATTTGATTTATTTCTTCTTCTGTCATTACGTTTATATCAGATATATAATTTTTTTTGTTTTTAGTTATACTTTTTAAAATTTGAACCAAGTGACAACTAAAACGTTCAATTGTTTGATGAGTAAATAAGTTTGAATTATAATTAATAACAATGCTTAAACCGTTATTATTGTTACTAACAGCATTAAATATTAAATCACACTTTGGGATGTTATCTTTACAAACAACCTTTTCTAATGCCAAATCATCTACATTGATATTTTCTTCATTAGATCTATCAATACTGTTAAATGCTACATCAAATAACGGATGTCTGCTCATATCTCGTTTCATTTTTAGCTTGTCTATTAACTGCTCAAACTGATAATTCTGGTTCCTATATGCTTTTAATAGGTTAGCTTTTACTGCTTCTAAAAATTCTAAGTATGTTAGGCTACCCTCTGGTTGATTTCTTATAGCAAGAATATTTTCACTCAAATCTATCCCTACTTGAATTCCTATAGAAGCTCTATCAAAAATTGGAACACCAATTATAATGTCTTCTTGACCAGTATATTTTGAAAGTAGTATGTAAAACGCCGAAATTAAAAGTGTATCCATTGTAGTTTCGGTATCTATCGCAAGCTTTTTTAAATCTAATACTATATTTTCAGCAATCTTTAAATTCACCAATTTCTCTTCATAACTTTGTATACTTGGCCGTACATAATCTGTAGGCATGTTCAATACTGGAATCTCATCTTTATATACATCTAACCAGTATTGTTCTTCGTTGATTATCTCATTTGACCTGAGGTAATCATCATTCCTGTTCTTATTTTTTTCAAAATCCCTATTATTTTTACAGTAAAATTCCATGTTATTCTCTCCTAACTTCAAACAATAAAACTTTTACATACCCAAAACTTGTTCATAATGGTTACATTTCAAAGAATTTAAGTGTTTATTTAATGACCTTTTCTTCCTCAAAGGATTACTTTCATAAGGAAATCTTTACATAAATATGCCCCTTTCATTTCTCGACACACAAAGTCATGAAATATTTAACATAATGACATTTTTCATACCCAATCAAAATAACTTGTCTCTAAAATGCATATACGCGAGCATATTACGCAAGTCGAATGATATCGATTTCATCATACTTATTATGAGCAACATATCTACACCCTCATATGTTAAGGGATAAAAACCTGTACCCTTCTTTAGTGCGATAAACATCTTTTATATTAAATTACCGCAAAATATGATGTTATCGATTCCAATGTAACCATTATGAACAGTACATCTAAAACCCATTCAATACTATTGGATTAAAACATCAAACTTTTCATATCTTTTTTTACATCATCGCATTTCTAATCATTTAACCTTTAATAAAATAATTATATTTTTAATTATTCTGATATTTTAGGCCTATTTTTTCTTAAACATTTAACGAATTATATATTTTATGTATTATTTCATAGCTGTCATGATTCATAACATGTTGAGTTTACCTTTTTTCAAGAAACTAAACTTAATATTATTTATTTTCTTAAAAAGCCAACCTATTTCCATACGATAGTACCTATGGAACAAAATGTCAACACTGTATTAGAAAATATACAATTGTACGATAATTTTGTCAAATAAAATTTTTATTCTCAAAAAACATTGCACAATTGTATATTTTTGGTGTAATCTTATTTTTATCTTTAGTCCCTTCAGTGGATTTAGACATGTTATTACTTGTATTTATTCAATAAAGATAGACTCTTTGACTAAAGGGACTAAATAGATAACTTAATTTATATAAAGTTTTGAAATTAAGGAGGTATGATGATGGGTTATATCTAAATAAATTTTTGAAAAATATATATATTAAATCAATCTGTAAATTCATTTAGGGAGATTTCTGGATATATATCTTTGTAGATTTACAGAACATTATTTCAAGAACGAACTAGTGTTATTCAAAACAAAGGAGTGAACACCATGTGTATAATCATTATTAACCGTTTTTCAGAAAATACTATAAATTATGAAGAAGCTTTAAGTGGAATAGATGGAGAATACATCTTAATTACAAGAGAAAAGCACAAAAATGTATTTCGTGAATTATTTCCTAATAGGAAAATAATTAATCATTTTCATGAAGATGATAATATTCGTCTTTATATTCAAGAACTTCACAAGAAAAAACCTGTTACATCAATAGTTGCAACTCACGAGTTTGACTTGGAAGAAGTAGGTAAAATAAGAGATTTATTAAATATCCCTGGTCAGACAGAAGATAGTGCCCAAGGTTTTAGAAATAAAGTCTTAATGAAAAATATGGTAAAAGAAGCCGTAAGAACTCCAAAGTATTTAGAGATTAAAGAACAAATGGATTTAATTTCTTTTAAAGAAATTAATGGATTCCCTTTTATTATTAAGCCGGTAGATGGAGCTGGATCTGCAGGTTTTTCAGTTATTTCGAATGAATCTGAATTCAAGAAAATCCTTGAAGAATATACAGATTTCCCTTATATTGCAGAAGAATTTATTGAGGGAGATATGTACCACGTAGATGGTCTTTATATCAATAATCAATTAATTATATCCCAACCCTCTATCTACATAAATGGTTGTTTAGCATACCGTGAGGAAAAATATTTGGGATCAGTTATGTTATCTGAAACACATCCTTTATTTGAAAGATTAAATAAGAGCGTTCTTAAGGTATTACGTAACTTACCTACTCCAAATCATGTAATACCTTTCCATGCTGAATTTTTCTATACTTCTCAGGATGAAATCGTTTTCTGTGAAATCGCCTCCCGTGTAGGTGGAGGGAAAATAAATAATACTTTTTTGCAGAAGACAGGTGTAAATTTACTTTCGGAATGTGTTCGTGCACAGTGTGATAAAGATTACAATCACAAAAATCTAAAAATTCAAAATGATAGTGAGACATATGGATGGATGCTCATCCCTCCTAAAAAAGGAACATTACTGTCTATCAATACCGACTTCCCTTTTGATTGGATAATACATTGTATAGTTAGAGATGAAAAAATTGGAAAAACATTCTCCGGCGGTGACACAAGCGTTTCAGCAATTATGTCACTTATAATCAAAGGTAAAGACGAGCATCAAGTTCAAGAAAGATTCAATATTATTAACGAATGGCTTGAAAATAATATTATCTGGGATATTAAAACATTAACAATATAAAAGGATAAAAATATATGAATTTATTTAGATTACATCGGAACATACAACTTAGAATATTAATAATTTTTTTTAATAATCTAACATCAAATATGATTTTTCCTTTCATGAGTATATACTTTGCAAAACATATTGGCCTAAAGGCAACTAGCTTAGTTCTCACTGCATCTATTATATTAACATTACTAGGAAATCTGTATGGTGGAGGATATGCTGATAGACATGGTAGGAAATTTATAATGGTATTATCCGAAGGGGTGAAAGTACTAATCTTTTTTGGATTTTTACTTGGGACTTCCCCTTCCTATTATTGGCCGCTTCTAACGGTATTATGTTTCTTGCTGCGAAGCTTTTTTAATGGGTTATACAGTCCTGCTGCTGAAGCTATGTTACTAGATGTTACTACGACTGTAGAACGAAAGTATACGTATAATATAATCTATTGGATAAACAATTTGTCTTTGGCTATTGGTGCTGGAATTGGGACTTATTTTTTTGAAACAAACTTAATTTATTTATTTACAATTCTTGCTGCTGTGAGTTTAATGCTATTTTTAGTTACGTTATTTGGGATAAAAGAAACTTATTTTCCAGATAATTCAGGCTTACCAAATAAAAAAGATAAAGGTTATATTAAAAATTACATTGAGGTCTTTAAAGATCGCATTTTTATTATTTTTGTAGTGTCCAGTATGTTGTTATTCTCTCTTGAAGCTCATCTCACTAGGTACATAGCTATTAAGCTTAAAGATTACGATTTTAAGATTTTTGATATACAACTAACGGGAACTCAACTATATGGAAATTTAGTTTTAGAAAATACTATTTGTGTTGTATTCCTCTCAATTTTATTTTCTAAAAAGATAACTAAAATAAAACGCGAAAGAGTCCCATTTGTTTCCGGATTGGTACTTTTTGTAATAGGTTATGGATTGATAGCAACTAATTTAAATCCGTTTATATTAATTATTATGATGTTTGTAGCAACCTTAGGCGAAATTTTATTTGCACCTATTTTTCAAACTTACTTAGGGGATCTAGCTAAAAAACCATTAAGAAGTTCTTACATGGCTATTAATAAATTTGCAAATCGTGGAAGCATTTTAATTTCTACAGGAATTATCTATCTTGTCAGTATTAGCTCAGCATGGGTCTCTTCGTTACTAATTTGGTTGACAGGAATTTTAGGAGCTGTACTATTATGTCTGTTACTTCCACATATTTATGCACGAAAAGAAATAGAATATAGTACCGATAAAGTAGGTTAATAAAATTCATACTGTTGGAGAAAGGTATCAATTAAAGGCTAATAATTGATTGCTCATCTTAAAACGAAAGAGATATAATAAGGTTTCTATTCTTTAGTTTACAATACTATAGAATTCCTCATGTATACCTATTTTCTAAACAAAAAGGCAGGGATTTTCCCTGCTTTTTGTTTAGAAACAGTATTTAATATTATTGTTTTCAATTAATGTTAGAATTAACTGAAAATAATCACCCCCTAAAAATTCATATATTCTTCGTATAATTTATTTATATTGAAATCCTTGTTTGTTCAAATTACTTAATATCATTAAAAAACTCCGCTATTACCTAACTAAAAAACATCCTGAAAGCTAAATTTTTTTCTTAATGTTATGCTAATTCATAAGTGTAACGAAAAATTGATGTACTTAATCCCATTTTACCTAATTAAATTCTGTACAGTAAAGTTTGATTGAATTAATACTGGCTAACTTCAATTTCCTATCTATGTTCAAACAATAGAACATAATTGTTTGAAGTTATTGATTTTGTAATCAGAATTATCATTTTCTTCATTTTCATCAGTAAAATAGCAAGCACTTATTCCCGCGTTTTTCGCTGCTAATAGGTCCAAATCCCGATCTCCAATCATTATAGTTTCTGAATGAATCATGTCATATTTGTTAATTAAATAATTAATTGCATCAGGACTTGGTTTTCTCTCAAATCCTTGTTGAGATGTTATAAAATCAGAAAAATATCCGTATAAACCATAAATTTCCAATAACTTAATAGAAGATTCTCCTCTATGAGTATACAAATAATTTTTTCTATTAGTTGAATGAATATGCTTGCAAATTTCTACAATTCCTTCAAATGGTTTTGATAGTTCAAGTTCCATTTCTTTTCTTTGCAATTGATATTTTGTTATAAAGTCTTTTTCTATTTGATACTTATTTTCATAGTATTTTAAAGCGGATGACATAGATACCCTCATTTGTTTTACAATTTCACTTAATGGCTCGTCTATTCCTTCTCTCTTCAGCAATTCTTTAAATATTTTTGCCATTACTGGATATGTATTAAAAAGAGTACCATCAAAATCCCAAATTATATGTTTGTACATTTCAAATCCTCCAATTTATTTATTATTAAAATCTTACAAAGATATTGTAACAAAACAAGTAATTTTTATATAGTCGAAAACATATATCTTACGAATATAGGCTGCAACAGCTTAGATATCTTTCCATTAATCGTTGCATGTAACTAATGTAAAGATATTTTTATTTTAAACAAGGCATACATAAAATATTAAGACTCAATACCTTTAGAATAAAATTGTCGCACTCCTAATAAATATTTTTCTCTAACCTTTCTATTCATTATTCTCTATAACACTACCCATAAAACCTCATTACTTTTATATAAGGTGATTTTGAACTGCGTAAATATAAGGATAATGATTATACCTAAAATTACCAGAATTTTTATTAGAGAAATATAAGAGTTTATGCAAAATTGCATAATTTTTAGCGTTAATATTTATGTATAATAATAAGGAGCTTTCCAACATTTTTCTTTAAATTTAATACTTTAATCTTAACTATCTAATGTACCCAAGTACTATATTTTGAGGAATAAAAAAACCTAAGAAAATCGCCTTTCCTATAAGGGATTCTATTACTACTTCACTCCCATACATTAAAAGGAATTAAAGTTATTGTGAAGAGGAAATATTAATTTTATTAAGATATCTACTTGTATTTTCCCCTTTAAATCATCATGGAGCTTAATATCTTATAAATAACTAAATGCTATTTTAGAAGTTATAAATACTAAATTATGGCTTCTCTTATCATTAACTTTATAACACAAATAACCGTATTTAATTATGTATTTTTTATATAATTAAATATGGTTATTTGTGTTATAAATTCTAATCCGATGTATTTGTATATTTACTTTTGTAATTATTCATATGAAATAATTTCTTTATACGCATTTCTTCATTGCTTTTTACATGAATAAGTATTCTGTTTTATTACCATGTTAGTTTTTACTTAAATTAAATATTCATTTATTCAAGAAATTCATACACCCGTTGAAATATTAATATCATATTCATCTAGTGTATTATTTATCTGTTTTCCATCTATTGTCATCCTTATTTTTTGTTTTGGATTTGCTGTTAACACCCAAGCATTTGGTAAATAACGATCTTCATGGGATAAGGTCGAAGGTGAATTTACAACCTTTCCTCCTAAATATAGCGTAGCAGAAGAACCTCCATCCATAGCCATTGCATTTATTGCTCCTTTTTCATATAGAATATCTTGACACTCTTTTAACGTGGCTCCTATGCTATGTGTTTGTCTACCATCTATCACTAGAAACATAATTGTACCATCTTCCTTTTGGACCATAATACTTCTTGGAGCCGAACCCCAACCACCGTCTCCTTCTGTAATCATTTTTTCTCCATTTACAATTAACTGTGGCATAAATCCAGCTGCGGAAACGACTTGTTTATCCAACAGTTGTTGGGTAGAATAATTTCCTGTTATCATTTGACCAAACTTTGTTAATCCCGTAATAATTGTAGGGGCATTTCTATCCATATTTGTATCAATAGCTTTCCCATTTTCTATCACAATTCTAGTAGCAACATTTCCTCCACCCCTTCCTGTTTCATCAGCAAATCCACTTGCATTCACAGCAACAAGTGTATGATTGCATTTTGCCATTACACTAATTTTTCTCCCCTGTTAGCAGCCTGTGTTCCTTGATGGCTAACAAGTTTAACATTGAAAGGATTACTAATAGTGACTAACTTTCCTCCGAAAAGAAAGCGACTTTCTTTATTACTTTTAATCGTTTCTACATCAATTTCTAATGGCTGATTTTTTAATTCTTCTAATCTTTTTCCTGCTATTTTTTTATAAATATGCTCATCACTGTTTGACCATTTTGGATGATTAATTCTATCTTGCAGTGTATCTAGTTCCTTTTAGGATAGGAATGTATATTTCGCATATTGTGGATGCTGAGAAGTTAGTATACTTCCAGCGATTGTTATACGAAGCTCTCGGCCATAGCTAGTACCAAATAATATTCCTATGCCTCCTTTAAAATAATTTTTAATAAAGACAAAAGCGTTTATTTTCCTCATTCCCAAGTTCCCCACTAAGTCTTAGCAAGCAATGCAATATACTTATTTTACATTTCGTATTTATTTGAGTGTATACTTACAAATCTAATAACGTTTTTGCAACCATGAAATAAATTACTAATCCTGTTCCGTCAACAAATGTTGTAATAAATAGACCTGAAACAACTGCAGGATCTAATCTTAATTTTCTTAGAATCAAAGGTAAAACAGCTTAAATCTGGTTATGATAAAACAAAAGTCATATCACTTTTAACTACCTTTTTAATACCTTTTGTTGCTCCTACTCTTATATGAGGTCTACAATCAAGTCACATTGATTTTAAAATTATCTTTCCATTCTCACCAACTGTCCTAACATGGATGCCTTGTTAGGACAGTTGTTATTGGTCTTATATCAATGCTACTATCTCTAAAATATATGCAAAGAAAGATTTATAATTTAAATTTCCTCCGTGATTAAATTATTTTATATCCAAAAACCTTTTATATCGAAGTAAGCAAAATTTTAAAGCTCACTAGATTGGAACATTTATTTGAATGTAAATATGCTAAAATAGTAATTGTACTGTTAATCTTTCAGCGAATGTATAATGGCTTTTGTTACGATTTAATGTATAGTTGTAAAATAAAAACCCACTACTTTAAGTAGTGGGTTTTTATTTTACAGTTAATACTTTGTAATCGAAAAATCCCTAAAAATTTAAGATGATTATCTACTATTAAATTGTTCCTTATACTCTTTTAATGCTTCTTTCCAATGTCTTAATGGTTTTAATCCATTCAGGATAATGCAATCTTTACTTAACACTGAATATTTAGGTCGATTGGCTATTTGCGGGAATTCTTCCGTCGTTAAGGGAATTATATTGATGTCTTTATTGAAGTCTTTAAAAAATTCAACTGCAAACTCATACCATGAACATATTCCCTCGTTTGTCACATGATATAATCCGTATTGATCCGTCTCTATTAACTCTGCAATAAAATTTGCTAAATCTAGTGCATAGGTAGGTGAACCAAACTGGTCAGATACCACGCGGACTTCACCGTATAGAGTTGCTATTTTTCTTATCTTAGCGATAAAGTGACCGTCTCCCTTTCCAAATATCCACGAAGTTCTAATAATAAAATGATTATTCGTGTATGTTGTTACTAAATGTTCTCCAGCCAATTTTGTTTCTCCATATATACTTAATGGATTAGGACGATCCACAAGATTGTATGGTGTATGCTTTTCGCCATCAAACACATAATCCGTACTAATATATACAAATTTACATTTTATTCTTCCTGCAGCTTGAGCAATATATTTGGTACCTAATACATTTACTTCATATGCCAGCCCTTTATTTTTCTCTGCCCCATCTACATTTGTAAATGCTGCACAGTGTAAAATTACATCTGGCTTTAACCTATCAAGATAAGAGCTAACTCTTATTTTATTTGTAATATCTAACGTGGTCCGATTCACACCATATAGCTCATGATGTGTTCTGCTGAGAACTTGTATTAAAGTTTGTCCTAGTTGCCCATCTACTCCTGTTATCAGTATCTTCATTTTAAAATTCCTCGTTTAACTTATGTAATTTTTACCCAATAAAATTCATCCCCACCACGTACGGTTATCTATATACCACTTAATTGTTTGAGTGAGTCCATCATCAAATAGATATTGTGGTTTCCAACCTAATTCTTCTTTCAACTTAGTAGCATCCATGGCGTAACGTCTATCATGTCCTAAGCGATCTGAGGTAAATGTAATTTGCGATTGATCTTTATTTAGGAATTTGAGTACTTTTTGTACAATATCTAGATTTGTATATTCATTATCTCCTCCGATATTATAAATGTGCCCATCTGCTCCACCATGCAGAACTAAATCAATAGCTACACAGTGATCCTCTACATGAAGCCAATCTCTTATATGTAATCCATCACCGTATAGAGGAATATTTTTATTATTTAACGCATGAGTTATTGTTAATGGTATTAATTTTTCCGTGAACTGATAGGGACCATAATTATTGGAACAACGAGTTATATTCATAGGTAAACCGAATGTCTCATGATACGCTCGTACCATTAAGTCTGCACTAGCTTTACTTGCACTATAAGGACTATTAGGAGCTATTATTGTATGCTCTGTAAACGCCCCCGTTTGAGATAATGTCCCATATACTTCATCTGTAGAAATTTGTACAAACTTTTTCACTTTTGTTTTATATGCTGAGTGTAATAAGGCTTGTGTACCTAATATGTTAGTTTGGACAAAAATATGGGGAGTTTTAATACTTCTATCAACGTGAGATTCTGCTGCAAAATTTAATACATAATCAAATTTCTCTTTTTTAAATAGCTTATCTATGAATATTTCATTTGAAATATCCCCTTTGATGAATTTATAATTTTGATTTAGTGATATTTCCTTTAAATTAGATAAATTCCCTGCATATGTTAATAAATCTACATTTACAATTTGGTATTGAGGATATTTCTTTAACATATACCGAATAAAATTACTACCAATAAATCCTGCCCCACCCGTTATTAATAATTTCAATTAAAATCATCTCCATAAACAAAGTTGATATTAGTATCTTTTAAACTAGGTAGTTTTCTATCTTTTTCTGATAAAATCGGTTGATTAGTTGGCCAAAAAATCCCTATCGTTTCATCATTCCATAGAATTCCGCCTTCATGGTTAGGTGAATAATACTCATCTACTTTATACTGGACAATAGTATTAGGTTCTGTAGTACAAAAACCATGTGCAAACCCTTTAGGAACGGTAAGTAGACGGTTATTATACTCACTTAAAATTGTTCCGAACCATTGCCCATACGTTGGAGAGCCCTTTCGGATATCTACCACTACATCGTAAATAGAACCAGAAATGCAGCTCACTACCTTCATTTGGGCTTTAGGATTCAACTGATAATGCAGCCCACGTATCGTGCCTGTGTGAACAGATAATGATTGATTATCTTGTACAAAGTCTCCCTGTAAATCTAAAAGTTCAAATTTTTTCTTGTTACATGTTTCTATGAAGTAACCACGTTTGTCACTGCATTTATCAAGCTCTATAATAAAAACACCATCTAATGCTGTATGAATTTTACGCATTCTTCTCTCTCCATTCATTTAAATGCTATTGATGGGCAACCCTTAATAAATATCGGCTGTATTGATTTTCCTTTACCGAATTTGCCATTTTTAATAGTTGCTGCTTGGTTATATATTTCTTTTTAAATGCAATTTCTTCTAAACAAGCTACTTTTAAACTCTGTCTTTTCTCAATTGTCTCTATAAATTGTGCTGCTTCTAATAATGATTCGTGTGTACCTGTATCCAGCCATGCATAGCCTCTTCCCAATAATTCAACTTCTAATTCTCCCATTTCAAGATATTCTTTGTTTATATCTGTTATCTCTAATTCCCCACGATTAGATGGTTTAATATTTTTTGCTATTTCTATTACACGTTTATCATAAAAATACAGGCCAGTTACTGCATAGTTTGATTTTGGTTCCTTTGGCTTTTCCATGATATCAATCACATGCTTTTTAGAATCAAACTCTACTACCCCAAAGCGCTCTGGATCATTGACATAATAACCAAAAACTGTAGCTCCCCTAGTCTTCTTAACAGCCTTTTCTAGTAATTCTGTTAGTCCATGACCATAAAAGATATTATCGCCAAGAATTAAAGCTACATTATCATTTCCAATAAATTCCTCAGCTATAATAAATGCTTGTGCTATACCTTCTGGATTAGGCTGAACAGTATATGAAAGGGTAATTCCATATTTTGAACCATCACCTAACATTTGCTCAAATTTATTAATATCTTGTGGCGTTGAAATAATTAGTATCTCTCTTATACCCGCCAACATTAGTACTGATAAAGGATAATAAATCATGGGTTTATCATAGATAGGTAATAATTGCTTCGATACAATTTGGGTAAGGGGGTACAATCTAGTACCGCTCCCACCTGCAAGAATGATACCTTTCATGGCATTGTGCTCCTTCATAGTTTTTCTGATATGCTCAATTAAAAGCATAAGCTTTAAAAACTATATAGCTTTTTATGCAGGAGACCAATACTTACTTGATAAAAGTGGCCTTCTACATAAATAATTAATTTAAATATTTTCCTATTACAACAGAATTATAATTACCACCATAAGAATATGTACTAATTAAGGCATTGTTCACCGGAGCCTTACGAGGATTTTCTGTGACAAGATCTATTCTTCCTCTATAACTCTTTACATTTTGCGTAGCTGGTATTTCACCATCAAATGCACATATTACACTAATGAGAGAAAGAAGGCCTGCAGTTGCATGAGTTTCCCCAAAGATAGATTTTGTGGCACTAACAGGAGCTCCGTTTCCGAATATACGTTCTATAACTCTCTCTTCAATACGGTCAAAATATGTATGACCATTGGCAGCTGCACAAATATATTCTATCTCTCCTGGAGAAATCATCGCCTCTTTCATTGCTAAACGCATAGATTCCTCCCATGCCTTTCCTAGATGATTTAAGTCCCCTATTTTACTATCGTCAGATGTTAACCCAAAACCTTTAATTTCAGCTAAAATATTACCATTTCTTTTTAACGCTGCCTCCTCACTTTCTACAATAAAGGCAACGCTCCCTTCACCAAGTATGGTACCGCTATTATTACAATCAAAAGGACTTATATTCTCAGTTGTTAAGTATCTTTTTATTTTTGAGTGTCCCTCTATTATTGGATTATTTACTTCATCTGCCGTTACCACAATGAATGTGTCATAATCACTAGATTGAATCATGGCATAGGCATAGTATAGTGCACTAATACCAGAAACCCCGCCACATGAAATAGTTGAAGTAGGCCCTTTTATTTTAAAGTTTAATGAAATATGTCCAGCTGCTGCGTTCATAACTGTGTTTGGAAATAATTTAGCATTGGCGGCCTTAACACCCTCTTGGATAATAATTCGGTTAAATGATTCTACCGTTCCAACTGGCCCTGTACCAGTTGCAAAAATAATTCCTATCTTGTCCCTATTATTTTTATCTATCTTTAAGTTCCCGTTTTCTATAGCCATTTTCACTGACAATACTGCATGTTTGCTAATTGAATCCATCTTCCTTAATAAATTAGGATGTATTAGCCTTCGATAGTTTTGTTCTGGTATTTTCCCGGCTTGTATGCACTTTGGATTGTCGTTCCACTGTTTAATCTTTGAGGTACCACTCTTTCCCTTAAACATACAATCTTTAATTTCTTGAAGGTTTGAAGAATTCCCAGCAAGTCCCCCTACACCAGTAATTACGACTTTTTTTTCTTTAATTAGCTTTTCCTTTGCCGCTGATAACTCAAGGTTCTCATTGTACTTACAGAATAAGATACTTGCATTGTTTCCACCGAAAGCAAATGAATTTGATAGTACATAACTCAAATCACTTACCCTACCTATGTTAGGTACAAAATCTAGATTAAACTTTTGACTTTCAACTTCAAAGTTTATAGTTGGAGGTAAATATCCATGTTGAATAGCAAGAATACTTGTTACTGCTTCCGCCGCCCCTGCGGCTCCTAACATATGTCCTATCATTGATTTAGTTGAAGAAACTGGTGTCTTATTTTCAGTAATTAATGTACGAATTGCTTTTGGCTCTGATACATCATTTGCTGGTGTACCTGTACCATGTCCATTGATATAGCTTACTTCCTTAGCATCTATATTGGCTTTCTTTAAAGCACCTCGCATGGATCTCAAAGCACCTTCCCCGCCCGGATCTGGTGCCGTCTGATGATATGCATCTGAAGATAAATCGTAATCCACTACTTCAGCTAGGATATTTGCACCTCTTTCAACCGCATGATCTAAGGATTCCAAAACAAGAATAGCTGCACCTTCTCCGATTACCACGCCATTACTTTTGCTATAGGGCGAAGGTGGCGTTGGTGCTAGTGCTTGTAAACTATTAAAACCACTCATTGACAATTTAGATAAGGGATCTACACCACCGGTTATCATGATATCTGCTTTGTTATTTCGAATTGTATCCAGCGCAAATCCAATTGAATTTGTACCAGCGGCACATGCATTCGAAATAATCATTTTTGGCCCTTTTATTTTTAAGTCTCGAGTAATATTGTCACAGGGAGTATGGATTGGATACTTAAAAAGTAACGTTTCATCTGCTTTTTCAATTCCATCTTTAATCCACTGATTATGAAATTCTTCCCCGCTCAACATGCCTCCTAAAGATGTGCCTAATGATATTCCAATTCGGTATGGATTAAAGTTTTCTATTTTTAATTTTGCGTTTTCTACCGCTTCTCTTGCCGCCATGACACCTAATTTTCCACAGCGATCCATATCCTTTATTTCATCCTTAAAGAAGTAATCATCTACCTGAAGGTTTTCAATCTCTCCACCATAATCTGTTACCATTTCAGCCATATCGATATTTTGGATTACTTTAATACCAGATTTCCCAGATTTGATATTATCCCAAAATTCTTTTACACTATTTCCGTTTGAACAAATAATTCCCATGCCAGTTACGACGATTCGTTGATTATTCATGTTCATATGCCATCACCTTTACAGTATTTTGATTGACCATGATTTAGGTAGAATATATGGTGAGGACTGAGTATGTGCCTCATATAAAGCATTTTCTTTATTTTTCACATAAAATCCAATTCCTGAAACAGCAAATGGTTCCTCTAATAAAGCAATCCCGAGTCTCATGTTTAATACAGGACTTTCTTTAAGTTCAATAACTTTACCAATTAATTGTTCTTCTATAAAAATCTCATCATTAACTGTAATTTGACTCTCTATTCCTGTCGTGAATCCCACAATTCTTTTATTAACTCCAGCTTCCGATTGCTGTTCTAAGGATTCTCTTCCATAAAATTCATCTTTATAAAAATCAATAAACCATTCTAAACTAGCTTCGAAAATATTTAGTTCTTCTAAATGTTTAAATTCAAAATATGGATGTCGAATTTCTAACATTAACGTCTCTAATGTTTCCCAATCCACTTTTTTCAAGTTAATATCGTCATCTTTAAAAGAATTTATGGTTTCAACCACTATTGGTTCCAAGTATTTTTCAAACAATAATTGATAACCATACTCTGCTGTTACACCTGTTCTTGCCAATAGAATTTCCTTTCCAAATAATTGATTTAACACAAATGATTGAAATGGTAGTGATGATATTTCGAAATCTAAAAATTGTTGAGCTAATCTCCATGCATAAGGGCCTTCAAATCCAAGGAGAGAATGTGTTTGACTTATATCTATAATCTCAATGCCATTCGTCTTTTGATCTTCTAACCAAGCTAGTACAGTGTCCTTTTTATGCGGTGTAGTAATAACTGTAATAGAATCCTCATTTTTAAATAGATTAATTAAATCGATTACAGTCCCATCTTCTTGTAACAATAAGGTAAAGAGTGTAGTTTCTTCTTCCATAAACATAATATCTTTCGTAACTAAACGATCTAGGAACTCTACATGGTCCTCCCCTTTTACAACAATTCTTCCTGTTGCTGATAAATCTATTACACCAATTCCGTTACGTACTGCATCATATGCTTCATTAGTTTCTTCTTGTACATTAATTTGATTACTCATGATTAAGCGCCCCCAATTCTCTCTTTATCACATCTTTAATTGTCGGTAGATTACATACATTATTTATATACAGTTGTTGCATTTTCTTTAATTTATCAATCTCCGTTTTGCTATACAGCATATTAAATATGGTTTGACTAGTTTCTTTTAAATCAAACATTTCACAAGTATGCACACATTTAAAATAATCATTTTGCTCCATCAATGGTGCTAATTCTTTATGCCATCCATTTGGAAATACAAGAAATGGATAAAGTCCATTAGGTATTATATAATTCCATTTTTCTATAATGCTTCTTAAGGTAGGATTATGGCTATCTCTTTGAGTCTTTAATTCTTCATATTCCATATGGTTTACCAGACTAATTACAGGTATTTTTCCAAATACCGCTTTTCCCATTGAGCAGGATGTAATATTATCGGTGATAAATAAATCACATGATAATATTAATTGCTCATATTCTTCCAAATGAAGAAATGGTAGTGAAACAAATTCTATTTTTCCTCCATTTTTCATAGAAACAAATTTGGTCTCATCTGAAACCCCAATTAATTTAATACATGTATCGCTTGGAAAGTCCTGAAGATATAGGCTTAATAGTTCTTGTAATATATATTCATAACTAAACCTTGCATCATTGTACTGTTTCTTCTCCATGAGCCTCATTTTTACTAATAGGTTGGCCCAAGATGATTTCGCAATCATAATTAATTTATCTTGTTCCCTACAACCTAGTTGTGTTCTTATTTTCATTCTTATTTCTTCATCTATTTGTAAAGTCTCTTTATATAATTTGACAGAAGTAATATTCTCACTATCTTGTTTATAACTATTCACTGGACAAGTTCTAATTAGCTTGAATTGAGAGGGGATTTTAGGTAATTCTATCAATGATCTTTTCTTTAAGCTATTGTAATTTGAATTTTTAAAAAGTTTATTTTCTAATAATCGATCCTCACTACCCCAAGCTAAAGAATCAATAGAAAAACAAGGTATGTGTAGGTTTAATAGATAATCAAGATCAATAATTGGAGACTCTAAAAATAAATTATGGTAATCAGCTAAAACAATAGCATCAGGCTGAAAAGAATCAATTATTTGTTTAATAACCTCTTTTTGTCTTAGCCCCTTTGTTAGTGATGTAACATTTGCTACAGATTTACTGGCATACCATGAGAATTTTTCGCTTGTTAAAAAATAAACTTCCCCATCTTTTTGAATTTGTTTAGCTAGGCATAAGGCATTATGTAACTCACCAATGCTGAAATGACTAGGTGCAATAAACAATACTTTCATGTCTTATTCCCCTCTACTAAAATTTGCGAAAAGTATTCACTATCAAGTAAAGTTTCTCCAACTGCAATATTAAAGTGGATATCTCCATCATTAAATTCATTCTGATTACCATATATTCCGATTTGTATCCCTTTTTTGGGCCATTCGTATATAAAACATTTTGTACTATGTGATAATGCTAAAATAGATACAAATAACCCATTAGATAATTCGAGAATTACCTTATTATCTAAATAAATCTTTCTTTGTTTGCCATTTGGTATTAACGTGTTTTGCTCGCCATTCTGCCAATAATACATCTTTTTAATTTTTGTTTTTCCTTTTTTCTCCCAGAATAAGTGAAAGACACTAGTTTTTATTTTATCTTTCTGTAGACTTTTCAATTGTATTTGTAAAACAGGTAGATCATATACAGTTGTATATTCAACTTTCCACTCATCAGATTGACAGAAAACCTGATTAATAAATTCCTTATATGCATTTTCCGTTGCTACTACTGAATGATTACTTTTATTGAGATATATTGAATTAATGCTCAAATCTTTCCTACAATCTGGAGTATAAGAATTAGCTGTTGGTATCATTACACCGGGTAAAAAATTATAAGAACTTAATATTGAGTTTTCTTTTAAAATCTCTTTATCTTTATACATAAATTCTATTATTTTACTACCTTCGTTTACTTTAATCTTTAAATTTAGTACATTATTTTGAACTAGATATTCTTGTTTTTTTTCGCTATATGTTAATTTATTTCTTCCTTTAAGGAAAAGATATATCTTTTTAGTTATCGCATTTCTATTTAATTCATCTTGGTACATAAGTACGGCATAATGTGCTTTTGACCAATTAACCTTTCCATTAAATTCAAAATTAAAATTATTTATAGATTCTATGTCTTGTATAAACAATTGTTGTTCGTAAGATGTCTGAGGGAAAAACAATGTTAATTTCCCCTTTAATATGGAAGAAAATAAGTTTTTTAGGCTTCCGTGAATATGAAATTCCCCGTTTTCATTTATAATATGAAATTGGTCAGTCTCAATTGAGTACGGAGCCTTATTAAATATAAATTTGGATGTATGATTTGTAATATCGTTATAGATTTCCTCTACTTCATCTTTGTTATCTTGAGAGCATAAAGTATAATAGTGAGTTTTTGTTATACATTTTTCTTTTTCACTCCGTTTAAATATTACCGCTGGCATCCACCTTAATCCAAATAGGATACGCTCTATATTTCCTTTCCATATGAATCCAATATTAATATTTTGCGATTCAAACAATGTATAATTTCGCTCATACATGTCTGGATGGCTAGGTAAATCGAATTGATTTACAAATTCATAGTCATGAAGTGCATATGGATACTCACCATATACCATAGGTTTAGAAACTAACCCACTCTTTAATGGTACCGTCATCTTCGCATCATATAACATGCACCAAGGATATATCTTTATATATTTTCCTTCCTGTGCGAAATCATTTATTTGAACTATCTTATCTGACAAAAAACAAATGCTTCTCTTTAATTTAGTGGCCTTATGAATAATTTCAAAACATGAATCAGATTTTATTTCCCATGACAGCTCATTTATTTTCGGTTCTTTTACTGCATTTAAAAATGGGTAATCTAAATCTGGCCATGCTTCTTTTACTAATAATTGCTGCCTTCTAAGGTCATATATATATAAACAACCAGTACTTTTACTTATTTGTACAGTTATATACATATTTTCTAGCACCAAGTGTTCTTCTGTTTCATAAACATGATTTTTCCCATGCGCATGAATCGGAATTATTGTCTTTAAATCCCCAATGCTTTTATTTTGATGACTAACAGCCGAAAGTGTCATATTAGTAATACCAATTTTTTTAGGACTCAATAAAATAGGATGTTGCTTAATTTCACCCGGCTCTAAGATACAGATTTGGTGCTTTACTAGCGGTTTAAAATCTAGTATTTTTGAGTTTTCATGTTGAATAAGTAGTTTGTAAATTAATCTATCTAAAGAATTATTTTTCACATTAACGATGCATGCGGATTCTTTTCCATTAATTAACTTAGGATAATTAGCAACATTTATTTCTAACGGATTTGCTATGGTTACTCCAAAATGAACAGTTAGTTCTATTTCTTTTGCTTTTAACTTAGTAACAAGCTCTCCCTCAATTTCCTTAGTAACTGTTATAACTTCTTCCCATTCGTACTTTTTATTTGGATAAAAAGTTTTCTTGAAATCAATTAAGTAATCGTCCCCTATCGTCGATGTAATACTAGTTTCAATAGGATTTGGAAAATGGTGTTCATATACATAACAGATACGAATCTTCTCTCCAACAATTAAATTGTTTCCTTCTAAAATATAACTAGTGAATCGTACTTGTTCGGTTTCTACCTCAGTAATTTTTTCACTTTTTATATCAACCCAACAATTCACATCTTTTGCTCCAAGATTAATAGCATACTTTACAACTTCAATTCCATTTCTTGTTATGGCGTTACTCTGAATAGAACGTAGGGATTTCAATCCCCTAACTGTTTTCCAACCTCTAGATAGCCATATCTCTTGGTCACTTTTTGAAATAATTGGTTTAAATGCATCTAACAGATAATTAATAACATAAGGTAAATAGCTTCTTAAATTTAAGTAGCCATCATAGTCTATATACGACCTACTTGTTTGATATAACCCTACTCTTTTATAGAGTGCCATGGCTACTTTATCTTCCGGATTCACTTCTGTATCAATATACTTAATATCTTGTTGAATAAGATTTTTAATTGCATAGGCAAATAATTTATCTGGTATATTTCCCGAACGAAATTCTGGATGGATTAAAAAGAATCCTGCCCAGGTTCCATCTGGAGTTGCTGCTCTTTGACCTGATAAACTAGAAAATAATAAGCTAGCTATAATTTCATTTTCATATTCAGCAATTAAATATAACTGTATCTTCCGCTCTTGAAATAATTGCTTGATGTCTTGCTTATTTAAGGGATACCCATATTTAATGGGGCCATATTGATATTTATTATAAAAGTGCGCTAACTTCTCACTGTCTGCCTCTGTACACTCACGAACTTGAACATCTATACCATGGATCATATTTCCTCAACTCTTTTAGAAACTTGAATACTACCAGTAGCAACTTTCTTTTTATCTACATAAGCCGTGATTTCCACTTGTGAGATTACCCCAAGTGATCTTCCAATTTGGACATGTAATTCTAGCTGGTCTCCTGGCACTACAGGTTTTAAAAATTTCATATTACGTACAGAAACTAAATAACCCACATATGAACTTGGATCTATTTTAGGTGAACATGCACCATGTGTATCTATTTTTGCTAGTTCTCCTGTAACATAAACAACAGCCGTCATTTGTGCCAAAGCTTCAATAATTAACACTCCAGGCATAATGGATTCATTTGGAAAGTGCCCTTCAAAAAAAGGTTCACTTACAGTTACATTTTTAATACCAATTCCACTTTTTCCTGGCTCAAGTTGAATAACTTTATCTAAGAAAAGGAATGGCCATTTATGCGGTAAGATATTTCGGATTTGATCTGCATTTAATACCGGTCTCACTGCACATCATCCTCCCTATTTTCTTCAATAAAATCGGCAATTTTATTAATAGAACCCAGTACTGCCATATTCTCGTCATATACTGCAACGCCAAATTCTTCTTCAATTGCCAGAAATAGCTCTAATGCATCCAAGGAGTCAACTCCTAAGCCTCTTCCGAATAATGGTTGATCATCAGTAATGAAATGTGGTTCGATTTCTAAATCTAATCTCTCAGTTATAATTTCTTTAATTCTAGTAGTTAATTGTTTTCTTTTTTCAGCAATAATTTTTGTTTCTACATACGTAAACATCTGTTTTCCCCTTTTCCTTGTTTAACTCAAGATTCGTCATTAAATCATCTATTGTTTAGCCATTAACTAATCCACCATCCACTGTAAAAACTTTCCCGGTGATATAACTTGCATAGTTAGAGGATAAAAATGTTGTTAGATATGCTACCTCTTTAGGATCTCCAATTCTGCCAAGCGGCACTAGTTCTAACATCCTTTTTAATGTCTGTTGATCCATTCCTTTTGTCATATCTGTTTTTATAAAACCAGGTGCAACAGCATTAACCCTAATACCGTATTCCCCACCTTCTAATGCTAAAGTCTTGGTTAAGGAAATAACCCCACCCTTTGAAGCAGAGTAATTACATTGACCTCTTGCACCTGTTATTCCACTTGTCGACGTAATATTTACAATAGAACCTCTTTTCTGTCTCATCATTATTCTTAATGCTTGTCGGCAACAAAAAAATGTTCCTTTTAAATTTAAATCAACCACATGATCCCACTTTTCCTCGCTCATCATTGCAGCAAATCCATCATTTATAACTCCTGCATTATTTACTAAAATATCTATTCTTTTTTCCTTTGAGCGTATGTGTTGAAACAATTTATGAATAGAGGACTCATTTGTAATATCTACATGCATAGGAAACGCTTTTCCACCTTTTTCTCCTATAGTATTTGCTATTTCATTTGCTGATTTTTGATTACTTTGAAACGTAAAGTAAACAGTTAAGCCCTGTTTGGCTAGGTCCATTGTTATTGATTTACCAATGCCTCGTGATCCTCCGATAACTAATGCCACTTCGTTTCCATTAAACATAGACCCGTTCCCCCTTAAATTCTTTCTCTATTGTAGTAAGGGTTCTTTTTAAATACATCGGTGTTTCTGTAGAGGATACAGATATGTTCTGCTTAAAGGAGCGACATAACTTGGTTAAAGTATTTCCGGGACCTACTTCTATAAAGTGTTTCGTACCATTATTCAATAAAGTGTAGATAGTGTCTTGCCACATAACTGGATCTACGCATTGTCTTTCTATATCTTGTAAAATATTGATTCTATCTGTAGTTGGTTTTCCTGAACAGTTTAAAACAATTGGTATTTGAGCATTTTTTAACGAAAATAAATTTAAATACTCCTTAAACTCAAGAACCATTTCTCCCATTAAACGTGAGTGAAATGCATGACTAGTTGAGAGTATTTTAGTTTTTATACCATTTTTTTGATTTAGTACCTTTTGAAATTTAAGAATGCTCTTACTCCCGCCAGAAAATACAACCTGTGTAGGGGAATTATAGGCAGCAATATCAATTTCATATTGTTTAGATTCCTCTACAACTTCAAATAATGTTTGATATGTGTTCGACACAATTCCTAACATACACCCCTCTTGCTTTACATTACTCATCAGCTGACCACGCTTCCGTACAATGGATAATGCATCCTGGAATTGTAAAGATCCTGCTTCTACCAGTGCGGAGAATTGTCCTAAGCTATGCCCCGCTACTTTAGATGGCCTTATACCATGCAAATGTAAAATTCTTGATATCCCTGTGCTTACCGTAAGAATAGCTGGTTGTGTAACACTGGTTTCTATTAATTTTTCACTTGGTCCATATAAACATAGTTGCTTTAAATCAAAACCTAGCGTATCATTTGCTTCCTCAAATAATGGGACAAATATGTTTGGGTATTTATCTAAATACCCTTTACACATCCCTACGGATTGAGACCCTTGTCCCGGAAAAATAAATGTAATCATATGACACCCCCGCTATTTTCAAATTGAAGCTTTTCTAAAATTTCTTCTGGTAATCTACTGATTAATTGATCATTCGACCTTGTTAAAACGTGTTTTGAAAATCCCTCCGCTAACAAAACTCTGCATCTCTTGCGGAATAATTTATAAACAAATTCTATATAAACTTTACTTTCATTCTTAAGATAGGTTTCTACAATTAAGTCGTCTTGAAAATGAGCTGATTTTTTGTAGGTACATCTTATATCAATAATTGGAAAATACAATTTTTCCTGTTTTAAATACTGGTTTATACCAGTCATATCTAGCATTTGAAACCTACCCAGCTCAAACCAATGAAAATAATGAGAGTGGTGAGCAATTCCCATAGGATCGCATTCCCCAAAACGAACATTCACCTCATTTTTTACTAAGTACACTTATTTCACCTACTTTTCATAAGAACGTCGAAATTTTTGTATGGAGATGGTTAAAAATAAAATTCCCATACCAATTAATGCAGCTGATGGAATAAGAACAGAGGAGAACTCTTTGTTATATACTAATAAATCGTTAAAGCCTCCCATTGCCCAAGCTGTAATCGTAATATGCGCTAGGTTTTGCATCCATTCAGGCTCTATATAAAGTGGCCACCAAGATCCACCCAAAGCAGACATAGTTAACACGATTAAAATAGAAATACCATTTGCTTGTGATCTTGTTTGACATATAGAAGCTAATAAAATTGCCAGGCTTGAAGCTGCAAATGCAGTACATATCACTAGCAATATAATTCCTAATACACTTTTCCCTAGCCACATTCCAAATACAAAATGTCCTACACTAAAAAGGACTGCACATTGAACAATAGCTGTTATAAAGCATGAGAGCATCTTTCCAAAAATGATTGACAATGTATTAATAGGTAAAGTAAGAATTTTTCTTAACGTTCCATTCTCTCTCTCTTCTACTAATGCACCTGCAGCTGCAGCAGTACCTAAAAGTACAAACATTACGGCATATCCTGGTACATTAGATTCAAATGGAGTAGGTTTATGTTCATTATCTGATGCTAATTCTTTAAACTCTACTTTCACATTTACTTCCATTTGAGCAGAGGCTTGTTTTACAATCTCTTTAGTCATATCTCTTTGTATTTCTGACACAATTTGAGTTACAGCATTTGAAACAACACTTGGAATAATGCGATCAACTTCATCTTCTATGATGATGACTTTGGCCTCTTTCCCTGAATATACATTTTGTGTGAAATCCTTAGGGATGACGATTGCCGCTTTTTTAGTTTGAACTTCCTTTTTTACCTGTTCTTCTGTATATGCTTTCTTTTTACCATTTAGTTCATAAGTTTCTTCTATCTCAAGGGCAGGGATTTTTTTCAATTCCTCAATAACCCTTTTAGAAAGTTCTCCATTATCATTTACTACTATAGGAATCTTGAATTTTTCTGTCTTACTATCAAATACATTTGATAATGCAAAACTAGCAACTGCAATAACTATAATAGGTGTAATAAATAAATAGATTAGACCAGGGATATCCTTTAAAAGAATAAGTAGATCCTTCTTAGCTATATACCAAGCTTTCATTTTTACCATCTCCTTTCATTTAAGACCTTAAATTTTTGCCCGTTAAATGTAAAAATACATTTTCTAAATTAGAATTTTTAACATTAAATAATTCGATTTTTAAATTATACTTTTGAATCAATTTCATAACTTCTCTTGTAACATTAAAACTATCTACGCATTGAATGATGACTTTTTTATCTACCAAAGTGCAGGACTTCACATCAGCAATCATTTTTGTTTTATGTATAAATTCTTCCGGAATATTTGATATTGCAATCTCTAAATAATTTTCCCCATACTTTGTTATTAAATTTTTTGGGGTATCAATATCTAATATTTCACCCTTATCATAAATTGCTACACGATGACATAACATCTCAGCTTCTTCCATATGATGAGTTGTATATATGACAGTGATTCCTAGTTCTTCTACGAGATGACGAATACAATTAAAAATATGGTTTCTTGATTGTGGATCAATTCCCACTGTTGGTTCGTCTAAGAAAATAACTTTTGGCTTATTTAACAAACCGATCACTAAATTAATTCTTCTTTTCATACCACCTGAAAATGTATCAATTCTCTTATGTGCCCAATCCTCAAGCTGTGCGAATTGCAAAGCTTCTTTTATGCGGCTTTTTTTTCTATTTCCCTTTAATCCATATAAATCGGCATAAAAAGATAAGTTATCATATGCAGTTAAAGTCGGGTATAGCGCTAAATCTTGAGGTACTACACTCACATTTTTTTTAATCTTATTCCGTTCAGTATACAAGTCGTAGTTACATACTGTACCATACCCTTCATCTGGCAGAGTAAGAGTAGATAAAATCGATATAAGTGTTGTCTTCCCAGCTCCATTCGGTCCTAGTAATCCTATAATTTCACCTTTACGGATATCTATGCTTAAATTCTTAATAACTGTATAATCTCCATATGATTTCTTAATGTTTCGAATGGAAATCATAGTATTTATATCAGTCATAATGTTTCCCCCTTCTTCTTGCTGTTACAATTTATTAGAAGTGACTCTTCCTTATCTCCATTAAAGCTTCAAGGTATTTATATCCATACTTTTCATCTGGTTCTAGGTATGTGCCTTCTGCCCACTCATTCCAAGCATTAATAAATAAAAAATCAGTGTCCTTACTATGTTGTAAAAGATACTTCTTAAACTTATCGGGATTAGCCCCTTTCATAATTAAAGCGCTTTCTTTTTTCCTTGGAGAGTTATCCCAATCTACAAATGCCCCTTTATATATGTTTTTACGTTCTTTAATTTGACGGTTTAATATTCTTTTCCATACGAAATCATAACTTAAGTGAAAATCTTTTTTTTCTTGATGTAGTGAAGTTGTATTACCTATTAGTTTTTTTAAAGTGTACATAGGTTCAAACTCTATAGCAGCATCAAAAGGAAAATCCGATTTATCTTCAAAAATTGTTAACATTTCTACAAAGTGTATCCCCAGAAGCCCTTCAGATTGAGCCCATTCATTCCATAGACTCAACATTTTATTTAGGTTTGGTATAGAAGCTGGTCGGTAAATTACAAATATCGGTTTATCTTTAATATTTAAATAGTTTTTGTTTTTAAAGAATGGCAAAAGATAATTAAAGTGTTCTTTCCAATCAGACTCATCCCCATATTCTTGTCGCATTAATACTTCTTGGTCTTTTCCATCCCATGATCTTGTCCAAGATTCATTTGCCCAACATAAGCAATATGGGAAATCAATTTCCTTACATTGATTTCTCAATTCTATTGGTTTTTCTAGTAATTTTTTCCCTTTGAACCAATAGTGATAATAGCAAAAACCATCTAAACCATACTGTTTTGCTAAATTTATCTGCCACTTATGTACATCTAAATCTAACAAATTGTAATAATAATCCCTTAATGGAGCCCTAGGCTGATAGTGTCCCAGAAAACGTGGTTTTGCTTTTTTTACATTTGTCCATTCTGTAAAACCCTTTCCCCACCATAAATCGTTTTCAGGTATTTCATGAAATTGTGGTAAGTAAAAAGCAATAGTCTTCATTAGTAAGGACTTCCCCCTTCCCCATATGCAATGACTCACTTATTGATAAAAAGCAATTACACAATATAAAACTCTGCTTGTTAACATGAAACTATTTAATCTGATGTTAAATCTTGTCACAAAATAAGGCAAAAAGACCCTAATTATTGTAATTTTCACACATAAAAAACTATATTTTTAATTTTTTTTAGAAAATTATTCAAAAAAACACTTTAAATCCAGTTAAGTATTGTATAGTTTTATATTATAGGAGGGGAAAAATATGTCGTATTTTGGCGAAAAATTCACAAATTTATTGATAAATTTAGATGTGGCTAGCCTAATCGGAAAAATAAAACAATACCAAGGGAGATTGGAGGTCTATGAAAAGGAGTTTCCATGTACATTAGAAAAGTTGCAAAAATCTACTCAGCTTCAACATACCAAAGATTTTGTTGCAATGTATAAAAACTTAAAAATAACAAATAAAAGGTTAAAAGAATTAATTACATATGATTTGTCGCCAAAAACAATAATTGAAGATGAAATATCTTGTTACGTAGATGCGCTATCACTCATTCATAATAATTATGAAAAGCTTACTATTCATCCAAACACAATCTTAGAAATACATTTTCAACTTTTTAAATATGCTACTTCGGATAGTGGAACGTGGAGAAAACAGGACATCTTACTTGAAGAACATGAGCAACTAAATTTCTCATTTTATTGCTATCGTCCTTTAACGATTAAAGAAATCCCAGAAGCAGTAAAAAATTTATGTGAGGAATACAATTATTTATTAAATCAAAAAGATATTGATCCACTACTTTTAATTTGTAATTTTGTACTTAATTTTATATGTATTTTTCCTTTTGAATCTGGAAATGGAAGAATGGTACGTCTACTTATATCTTTATTACTATTACAAAGTAAACATTCACTAGTGAAATATATTTCACTGGATAAAATAATAAAAAAATACGAGAGAGATTATTATGATGCCTTATATAAATCTTCAGCAAATTGGCATTTTCAAGAACACAATGTATCCTTTATATTAAAATGTCTATTACATATTATTCTAGAGGCATATAAAGAACTAGACGTACATATTACAAGTTACCAACTGAAAGGGAACAAAAGCTATAAAATTAAAGAGTATATATTAAAACAAGAACTACCTTTTACAAAAGAAGCAATACGAATGGTATTTTCAGATGTTTCACCAAGCACAATCAATAAAGCATTTGCTTGTTTACAAGAAGAAAAATTAATTAAACTAATATCAAAAGGCCGTAATGCAGTTTGGACTAAAACAAAAATATAAATAATATCAAAAAAATATAGGGTAACTTTCTAACATTAATGATTAATACATACATATAAATTTATTTTACATACACAATAGATATTTTTACATAATACATATAGAGAGAATTTGTCGCTACATTATTCATACAACTATTTTTGTATTTTTTCTCTATACTTCCGAAAGTCTGATAACAGACTTTATAGGAAGTATTTAAGATATACAAACTAGACATTCAGATTTTATATCCCCACTATTATTTTAGTAATAGGAACGTTTAGCATTTATTCCATTTCACCTAAAGCATTTTAATAAAAGTAAAAGAGAAAATACCTAGATTTAGCTTTAATTCATTAAAAAATTCGATTTCACTTAAGTAAGTGCTGATTAATTTTGTCTCTAATAGCAATGGCTATAAATTCTTCAATAGAGCTATTTGTTTCATTTGTAATTTCTTTTAAGTATTTGTATTCCTTACTTGTAAGTATGACAGACTTCGTTACTGTATTACTATCCAAATATACACTATGATTCATTCTTGGAACAATTTTCCCTTCTATTATATAAGGCGTTAACTCCTCAATCCATTCCATTTGAATTCCTGGTGGTAATGTAATTAATGATTGACGAATTTCAAAATACCAAAATGTCTCTTCTTCTAAAATCTTTATATTTCTTGGAGATACGTACTGTAATATATTATCGATTATGTGAAAAATGTTGTTTCTTAATTGCGCAGATTTAGGAAAACGAAACTTAACAAACCTTTGATGATGACTTCTAGGTTTATCCGACAGTTTATAAGCGGACTCATATCCTGCTTTTAATGCCTCACTAAGTGTCATATTAGTTCCAAATTCATCAAGAACTATAATATCACCACGTTTTGGAATAGAAATAACACGTGCCAATGTATTGCCTTTTACAAACTTTTGAAATAATACTACATTATATTTCTGCGAAAATGTATATATATGATTAGCTTGTTCTACTTGCTGAACAAGTTCACGAACATCCTCCTCCTTCACAAATTTCGTTTGTCGATTACGATGTTCTATTAAAAAATAAACTAACTTTCCTTCTTCTATCCATTTTTCAAGCTGATTCATACTAATATGATACTCTTTACTTGCTTGGTATAAAGTAATCCCCTCAATTTTACGTTCTTCTTTTACTTTTTCTACTTCTTCTCTACTAAATAAAAAACTACCATCTAAACGCCACGTATCCTTATTGATTGGTGTTAGCTTTCCTTGCTTCATTAAATTATTAAAAATAAAGTGACTTATATCTAAATAATCTTTTACTTCATTTGTAGTCATAGTCATTTCATATGCGCTAATCATTCTAATTCCTCCTCACACCTCGTTATTTACATAATAATATTATGTAAATTGAAATTTATAGTATTTACATTTTAAATAAATTATAACATATATCGTTATATATATTAGATTGTAAATTTTATTAATGTCTAATTTAACTTTCTTTTTAAATTTAATTTCATAAAATATTAAATTATATAATAAAAACACTATTTTTAAAATTAAATAATAACCATAGAAAATGGGAGATTTTCTATAGTCATTATTTAATTATTGTTTTATAAAATTTAATCTTAATATGTAATTTATTTTTTAATTGATTAAGTTATAATATGTAATATAAAAGAAATTTATAAGGTGTTGAATAACATTGAAATTTGAATTTAATACTATTCATAGTGAGACTTCTTTAGATAACATAGAGAAACAAAAACAAAATTTTACAAACCTAATTGCATTATGGAACCACAATTATATAAATGAAGCGGAATTAAAAAAGGAAAATAATGAAAGAGAAGATTCATATACATATGAGGGGTTTTCTGATGAAGAAATATTGTATTACTACTTGAATCGACAAACACATTTTGACCAAGAAAAACGAATCAAGGATGCATCAAGAACCCTATATGCACGTGATCTAAGTCAATTTTATTTCTTTATTAAACAAAGTGCGGAATTTCTACAGAAAGATGTAAAAGATTATAAAGTTGATCAAGTCTGGAGAAACCTTAGAAAACGACATATCCGTAATTATCAAAAATGGCTGTCTCAGGAGGCAATCTCCTATCAATCTAAAAATAAATACAAGCTATCTACAATTAGTAGGAAGCTTGGTGTTATTCGTTCCTATTTGAAATGGCTATATGAAATCCAATATATTCAGGACCCTCTACATGTTGAGATACTAAGTACAACTGTAAATAAACAACATAAACCTAAACGGGAGTTATCATATGAGGAAGTAAAACAGTTGCTTCATTACTACAAGGATAATGAAATCAATTACGCTTTATTGTCAGTCCTAGCTACTACAGGGTTACGTGTTGCAGAAGTCGCACATGCAAAGTGGGATGATCTTGAATATGATGCTATACGAGGACGATATTATTTAAAGGTTGATACAAAGGGAGATAATGAGCGGATTGTTTCCATTAATAAGGAGATTTTTAATCGGATTGCCACATTTCGAATGCGGAGAAGATTACCTATAGACATTGGGAATAGAAATGGTGGAACAGTATTTCAAACTAAAAACTATACTGCTTATAGAGAGAATTATTTGTCGCAATATATTTCTAAAATCATAAAGGATACCCAGCTACCCTTTACAGAGAATATCAGAATTACTCCTCACTTCTTTAGACATTTTTATGTACAGTACTTATATGATTACAAAGGATTACCACCTCATATTATCGCAGCTGCAGTAGGTCATAAAAATGATCGTACTACGAAAGAAAATTATTTGAATCAGCGATTGACGAAAGATAATGATGCCGGTAATCTAATTTTGGAAGATGAATTTTAATTTAAGCGCTCTATAATTAGTTTACAGGGCTTAAATAAGATCATATTTAGATGTGTAATTTTTATATAATTAAAATTGATTTTTAAACCTTTTTTCATGGATGTCATTACAGTTTATTTATTCATTAATTCTCCGCCAAGATTCTTTGATAATATAGTCTATCTATAGGGAACCTTGTCGTGCTTTGTTATAAAATACTTAGAAAAATTCACATCAGAACTTTTTGCAAGTTAAAAGTTGATTTTATTTAGCAGTGTTAATTTATTAGTTGTAAATAATTCATAAACTAATTTTTTTGTTCTAATAACAACCATTTCTGAAAATTCAAGCTCTCTACCGACCTTTACCACTTTGGTAGTGTTCGTAATAGTATTATTTGTATTAACCTCAACGATATCCTCTAAAGAAATATTTATTATTGCGCTTTGCCATGTAATGGTTAATTTTTCTTTTGATTTAATAATTTCTATCTCTGTCATATTGCTAGTAACTCCCTAATCTATTTGTATTTATCTATATAATAGAGTATATGTCTAGAATAGAAACCAGCCAATTTCATATATATTCACTCAGCCATTGTGTAAATAGGTAATTCTGGTATAAAGGTTCTTAAAAGATAAAAGTTTAGATTAAGCGCTATTAAATCTTATGCAATTTTATATAAATGAAACTGCAGTTTGGTCACGAACTGCAGTTTCATTTATCGTTTTCTGACAGAAGACTCCTTCCTCAAAAATGTGAAGGTGTGAAACACCAATTTTAGGTGGGAGATGAATGTCGGTTTGCATAAGCCAATATGTTTGCTAACATATACTTGTACAGATGCTCTTTGAAAACTGAAGATATGAGGTTGGTTGCAGAAAAACGTGCAACCGTAAAATCTTCAACGTTCTTTCACCCCACGTTTGCTGAAGTTGCGAAAACCAAGCTAAAGTAGGAAGCGTGGTGAGTCAACTTACAAGATACTTATGTTTTCACCGTAGGGACTACGGGCAGAGCCNACATCGGTTATCTTAGCAGGCTCTGCCACTTCAAAAAGTCCGTAAGGACGTTAAGTGGTGAGTAGTTCAACCATATCTCTTTCTAGCTTTTTGCTGACTTTGTATCAGAATCCCTTTAATTTGAGTAAGATGCTATTTAGGATTTTTCATCTATCTTTATATAATTAGTACTAAAAACCTAAAAGATACTCCAGCATTCTTTTAAGGAAAGTAGCTCTAGTATTTTAATACCAGCTATACTATTTCCGTTTGCATCTAGAGCGGGACCAAAAATACCAATTCCCATCTCTCCTTTTACGCAGCCGAATATTCCACCGGAAACCCCACTCTTCGCGGGAATCCCTACGCGAATTGCAAATTCACCAGATTCGTTGTACATACCACATGTGACCATAAAGGTTTTACAAATTTTTGTTATATGTTTCGGAACAATTTGTTTTTTTCTATATGGATCATATCCATCCATTGCAAAAATTAAACCTATCCGTGCTAAATCAATACAGTTTACCTCAATTGCACATTGCCTTGTGTATAAATCCATTAACGCCTCCACATCTCCATGAATAATATCATTTTGCTTCATGTAGTAGCAAAGAGAGCGATTTAAATAAGCTGTTTCTAATTCAGAGACGGCTACTTTTAAAGAGTAATTAATGGTAGGATTATCCGTAATATTACGCACAAAGGAAAGAATCCGTTCCATCTTCTCGTCATTACTATCCCCTGCTAGTATACTTGTAATTGCTAGTGCTCCTGCATTAATCATTGGATTGAGTGGCTTAGAGGGGCTAGCTGTTTCTAATTTAATAATAGAATTAAATGGATCACCAGTTGGCTCCATCCCAACTTTAGAAAATACATACTCTTCGCCGCAGTCTAAAAGCGCAAGTGCAAGCGTAATTACTTTTGAAATACTTTGAAGTGTAAAGAGCGTTTCTGAGTTACCGGCATGAATATAATCTGTCTCTTTATGATAAATTGCAATCCCTAAATCTTCTAGATTCGCATTTCCTAGTTCTGGGATATAAGTAGCCAGTTTCCCTTTTTTTGTATATGTTTGTACTTGCTCTAACAATTGTTCTAGGTTATTTGTTTGAATGAACTGCATCACTAATACGTCCTTCTCCTCATTATTAATTGTATTCTGATTAATATGAAAGTAACTAGAATTTTTAATGAAATGCATATAAATTATCCGTAATATAATAAACGTGGAAATTCAAAATTCTCTATTTCCCAATTTGATAGTTGTGTTCATGATCTGTATTTAATAAACGACCTGAATAAAAGTGCGTCTTCAGAATCCTAGAAATTGACTCCTCTGTATTTAAGTAAATATCTTTGTTAACCAATCTTTTCTTTTGTTTTTTCGTAGTTCCAGCATTCAGTATTATTTAAATTAGGAATATTAGTTGCATAAAAAATCGGATCTTTTCCGGCTTTCTTTTGTCTTATATAATCTTTGAGAGCCGAGAAAGCATATTTTCCAAGGAAAATGATTGCAATTAGGTTGAAAATAGCCATAATCCCCATGAATAAATCTGCAATATCCCATACAATTTGAACCGTTGCTATAGAACCGAGCATTACCATACCAATTACTGAAATACGATATATCATTAATAATGTCTTACTACCACTTAAAAACTCAATGTTTGTTTCACCATAGTAATAGTTCCCAACGAGAGAACTAAAGGCAAATAGAAAAATTGCTACCGCTACAAAGGTAGGTGCCCATGGTCCGATATGAGTTTTTAATGCTTCTTGTGTTAATTGAATTCCATTCAGGTCTGTAGAATTGTGCATATCGGATAGAAGAATCATAAATGCAGTACAACTACAAATTATTAGTGTATCAGTAAAAACACCAAGTGTTTGAATAAATCCTTGTTTAACAGGATGAGTAACATTGGCAGTCGCAGCTGCGTTTGGCGCACTTCCCATACCAGCTTCATTTGAAAATAAACCACGCTTTACTCCTAGAAGAATCGCAGCACCAAGTCCTCCGCCTACAACTTCCTTAATACCAAAAGCATGCAGAAAAATTTCTTTAAATAGAATAGGAACTTGCGTAATATTTGTAATAACCACAAATAGTGCAACACCCACATAAAGAATCGCCATAAATGGTACAATCATTTCTGCAACACGAGCAATCCGTTTTACGCCTCCAAAAATAATTAGTGCGATCAAACCAACTAGTATACATCCGACAATTTTAGGCTCTAGATTGAATGCGCTTTCAAATGCTGACGTAACTGTATTTGCTTGAACAGCATTAAATACCAGACCAAAGCAAACTGTAATTAAAATTGAGAAAACAACTCCCATCCAGCGTTTATTTAATCCTTTTTCCATATAGTAAGCTGGACCGCCTCGGAATTTATTTCCATCTTTTACTTTGTATATTTGAGCAAGTGTACTTTCAACAAATGCAGAAGCTCCTCCAATTAATGCGATAAGCCACATCCAAAATATTGCACCAGGTCCGCCGGTGGAAATCGCAATTGCGACACCCGCTAAGTTTCCTGTACCAACGCGAGAAGCTGTACTCATACAAAATGCTTGAAAAGATGAAACTCCACTTTTTTCTTTTTGTGCTTTGCGAGTTGAAGAACTTGCACCATCACTAAGTAAGCGAATCATTTCACCAACATAACGAAATTGTACAAATCTTGTCTGAATAGTAAAATAGCATCCAATCCCAATTAAAAGTGCAATTAGGATGTAGCCCCATAAAAATTCATTTGTTATTCCAATGAATTTGTGGATGGGAGTGATTACATCTTTGATGAAATCCATATGATTAATCCTCCTTATTTTAACGAATATATATTTATCTAAAAAACGTGGATTCAGTTTGACAAAGAAAATAAGCGGAAACATGATGTACAAAAATTATTTTATTAGCACCCAAATGCTACTCATGAACCACTTTAAATTTTAGAGAAGCTGCCATAATGTTATTACCAGGAAAAATCCAATCGCAATACTATTTTCTTTTTGTACACGAATCAGACGCCTTTTTAGAGTTACATTGTTCCAATGATTACAATTGCCTTAATAATCTTACGTAGTAGAACATTGTTTAGTTCTTCTAGAAATCATCAAACCAATCAAACTACCAAGTAAGGCTATTAAAACCCATCCCATTCCTTCATTATATAGAGGAACATGTTGCATGAAAGTAAGCAGCGAGTCACTAGCCAGTTCTGCTGTTTCTAATCCTTGTATTATACTAATCAGTAATGCTCCTAAAACTGATCCAACATAGACAGCCTGCTTATCTTTTATAAATCGATCAAAAAAAGCGAGGATAATTAGCACAATTGCTACAGGATAGATAACAATTAGGATAGGTAGGGAAAGTTTAATTAGCATAGACAAACCAAGGTTTGATACTCCAAAGCTAAATAAGCAAATAATTAAAATGATTTTGTTATAAGAAATCTTTGGAAATAGTGTTGTGAAAAATCTCCCACATGCTGAAACGAGTCCTACAGATGTAGTTAAACATGCAAATAACATTGTAATTCCTAATAAGGAAAGACCATATTGACCAAATAAATGTTGTACTACATTTGTTAATAACACACTTCCGTTTTCAAATGTGCCAAATGTTTGAGAAGTAGCTCCAATATAAGCAAGTGATATATATATGATAGATAATCCAAGTGCGGCTATAAGCCCTGCTACTATAGTAGATTTAGCAATGGATTTTTTATTTGTAACACCTTTTTCTTTTATAGCGTTAATTACGATAATTCCAAATACGAGAGCAGCAAGGGCATCCATTGTTAAAAATCCTTCAATAAATCCTTTGAAAAAAGGAGCTTCCTGATATGAATCAGAGGGTGTTGAAATAGATCCAACTGGTGAAGAAATTGCTTTAACAATAATAATACTAATCATGATTAGTAACAGCGGGGTTAAATATTTTCCAATTCTATCTACCAATTTAGAGGGATTTAAAGACAGATAATACGTTATAACAAAATATAAAAATGTGTATAGGAGTAATATATACCATTGATTTTGCATGGTGTTACTTAAAAAGGGGGCAACTGCCATTTCATATGAAACAGTGCCTGTACGAGGAATGGCGAAAAAAGGGCCAATTGCTAAATAAATGATAAGAGGGATAATAACCCCACAGGCGGGGTGAATCCTACTAGCAAGGGTACTAACATTTCCACCAAAAAGGGAAATAGCAGTGATGGCTAGTAATGGAAGTCCAATACTACTCACAACAAATCCCGAAATCGATATCCAAATATTCGTTCCAGATGAATATCCTAATAATGGAGGGAATATCATATTACCTGCACCGAAAAATATTGCAAATAGCATAAGTCCAATAGGGATTGTTTCTTTAAAAGTTAACGATTGTTTCATAGAGCACTCTCCTTTTTTGACGAAAAATGTCGAAATTTAAGTTTTTTTCATTATAGCATATGTTATTAGAAAATAAAGAAAAATAAAAATGGGAATAATTTCTTAATCCACTTAAAATACCGTTTTAAGTGGATTAAATTATATAAATCCCCAAATTCCATAAAATCAATTAATGAAAATACACAGATTTTTCAAAATTAAACATTCGTATATTGAAATTTTAATAAATAATTATCATTTTTTCCTATAAGACTCCTTCCTCAAGGAACTCCAATGGGAGATGAATCGTGTCACTATTAGTTGAAACAGAAGTGCAAGAACTTCCAAAAACAAATTCTTACATTGAAATGGCTGTAGAACTATAAGATTTTGCCATTTTGTCAGATGGAATGACCTAGAAAATTCCGAATTTTTTTCGATCATTAGAAGAGAAGTTAGCGAAAGTACAACTTATTCTTTCTAGACGAACGAAAGAATCTTCTCGCTGGAATAAATAGCGAGTAAAAGTAGCTAGAATTCATGAACATATAGAAAATATTACTTGCACAAAATCTCAACTGAGATCATCAAAAATCATGATGTTATCGATATATAGGATTTGCAAGTATTGAATATATTAAAGAATCATAGGTTAGCAAAAGCAATTAGTGAGGTATCATGGTCACAGTTTCGAGCCATGTTAGAATGCAAACCCAAGTGGTACGGCAAACAAGTCATTGTCGTATTGAAAACATTTGCTTCGATCTAATTATGATCTTGTTGTGGATATCAAAACAAAGACGTTTAAACTCTATGATACTGCCCTACTTGTCGTACACACCATGATAAGGAGATTAACGCAAGTATTAATCTAAAGAATGAAGCGATAAGGCCTCTAACCGTAAGGACTATGCAGATATCCTAAATGAATTGAAAGTGAGGATAGTTTAAAACTACTTTCTACTTTATCCCTCTCAAAATAATTAAATTCAATGAATAAAATTTAATTATAGAAAAATAATAATAAAAAAACGGACTATTATACATATTAAGAGGTGAACTCATGTCCTTAATTGAAGAAACCTTAGAAACTAAGACAGATAAAACCATTGAAAAGATCCAAACGAGTAACTTACAAAAACTTAAAGATACACTAGATAACATCTTTGATATTAGTGCAGATTTGATTGAACATCCTTTGCAATTAAAAACAAACACAAATATTTTACTATATTATTTTGAAGGCCTTACAGATGGTGTTGCATTAAAAACCAATGTTGTTACACCATTATTACAAAAAGTAAATGAAGACAGTCAAATATTTAATTCTAATATTATCGCTACTCATACCAAAATAGTATATACATGGAATGAAATTAAAGAAGGATTACTTGAGGGTCAATGTGTACTGTTTATGGAGGGAGAAAAGCGGTCACTTTTAATAAATACAAAAGGCTGGGCAGAAAGATCCATTCAAGAACCGATTTCAGAAGTTACTATTAAAGGCTCACATGATGGATTTATTGAAAACGCTACAAAAAACATAGGCCTTATTCGTCGTTATATTCCTTCTACAGAGTTAAAAATTAAAAAGCTGACGATTGGAGAACGAGCCACTTCTGTAGTCTATTTGATTTACTTAGGTGATGTAGCAAACGCAGATGTAGTCCAAGAAATAGAAACTAGAATCTGTAATATTAAAGCGGATACGGTATTGAGCATTGGAGAACTGTCTAATTTTACAAAGGATCAAAATTGGACTCCTTTTCCACAGGCTTATTTAAGCGAACGCCCAGATGCGATTTCAAATCATATACTTGATGGAAAAGTAGCAGTGTTGATGGATAGGTCCCCAGGTGCAATGGTTGTTCCTATGAATTTGATTGGATTTTTTCAGACTCCTGATGATTATAATATTCATTGGCTCATTGCATCATTTTTTCGTTTATTACGATTTGCAGGATTTATTATAGCGATTTTTTTACCCGCAATTTATATTGCTATAGTCTCTTTTCATTTTGAAATTATTCCTATAGATTTATACACTTCTATTGCTACGTCAAGAGTCAAAGTTCCTTTCTCTCCCCTGCTGGAAGCATTTATAATGGAAATTACACTTGAAATGCTACGTGAAGCTGGTATTCGCTTACCACAACCAATTGGACAAACTATTGGGATCGTTGGAGGGATTGTAATTGGGCAAGCGGCTGTTCAAGCTGGTCTTGTGAGTAACGTTATGGTTATTATCGTATCTATTACAGCCATTGCATCATTTATTGTTTCTAATTACGATTTATCAAGTTCTATACGCCTTATTCGTTTTCCAATGATGTTATTGGCATACTTTTATGGCATTGTAGGTATTGTTAGTGGATTAATGCTCTTATTTGCTCATTTTGTTTCACTAACTTCCTATGGTTCACCATACGGATTGCCAATCGCACCATTTCGTCTCCAAGAGCTAAAAGATTCTTTTGTAAGATTTCCTATTTCTATGATCACCACCCGCTCGAGTACAGGACAGCCGAAACAAAAAAAGAAAAAAGAAGGTGGTTCGCATGGGAAATAGTAAATTCCAAAACATAACTTTATTTGAATTTATTATTTTCATTCATTCACTGCAACTAGCATCAGGAATGCTAATTATGCCAAGCCCACTTGCTACTACCGCTGGCACAGATGGCTGGATTTCTATCATTCTGGGTTGGATAACTACTTCTATAATTGGCGTATTTATTATATTAATGTTACAAAAAAATCCTAACAAAAACTTCTCACAGATTTTAAAAACATACTTTGGTAAATGGCTAGGGACAATTTTTCTTCTTTTATACGCCTTTTATCTATTTTTTGCTGGCTTTAATACTTTATTAAAGGCAACTGATATTGTAAAAGTGTGGATATTCCCTTCCATTCCTGCTTATCAAATCACCATATTATTATTATTGCCTTTTATTATTTTAGCCCTGAGTGGGTTAAGGGCTCTTACTAGTTATTCTATGCTTGTTTTCTTCTTCACTACTTGGATGCCATTATTTCTTCTTTTTTCATTAAAGAGTATGTATGCTCCTTTACACCTACTACCTATTTTTAAAGATGGTATATACCCTATTGTAAAAGCAACGAAAGAAACCATTACTCCTTATGCTGGCTTAGAAATTGCATATTTTATTTATCCGTTCTTACAAAAAAAACAACAAGCTATTAAGGGACTACTAATTGCGAATACTGGAACCATGTTTCTCTACCTATATGTGACTATTCTTTCTTATATATACTTTAGTCCGGAGGGGATAAAAGACGTAATTTGGCCAGTATTTCATCTGTTAAAAGGGGTTCGTTTTTCTTTCATAGAACGATTAGAAATTATATATATCGCTTACTATTTAATTGTATTTTCCACTACAATATATCCATATTTATTTTTCAGTTTTGATTCTTTGACCATTTCACTTCAAAAAAACGCTCGCAATTGGGCACTGTTTGGTTTTATGGTATTAATAGTCGGCTTATTTATTTTTCTAAATCCCAATGTGGATCAATATTTGTTTATATATTCTCTTATGGATATCTTAAATGTCGTTTTCTTTATTCTATTACCAATCTTATTTTTCGCTTACAGTATTCTTTTTACTTGGATTACTAGGAGGAAACAACTTTGATTCGAAAATGGATATGGATTGTAATTTGTTGTGTATGTTTAATTGGTTGTAGTCAGAGAATTCCTCTTGAGAAGGTTTCATTAATCCTATTAATTGGCTTGGATAGAGCCTCTAATGGAGACATAAAAGTTGGCACAAGCATCCCACTCTTTCATCATAAACAGCAACAAAGTACTACAGAGCATTGGACCCAGGCATCAACTGTATATAATGGCTTCAGTAAAATAGATACAAAGTTAACGGGCTATATGACAGCCTCCAAAGCTGAAATCATTTTAATTGGGAAAAAATTGGCGCAAGAATCAAATTGGTTGCAGGAACTTGATTCTTCTTACCGTGATCCATACGCTACCATTAATGCTAAAGTAGTACTTGTTGATGGGCCTGTAGAAGAAATTTTTGCAATTAATAAGCCAGATAAACCATCACTACCATCTTATATAAATAGTGTAATCGAATCCTCCATTCAAAATAATCAATCCGTTTCTTCTACGATTCAACAATTAATGAGAGAACAAAATGAAGAAGGAATGACACAAATTGTTCCAGTTATCAAAAAAACAAAGAATGAAATTGACACGATAGGAATTGCACTTTTAGATCGACAAGGAAAATATTTAACTCGTATCCCTAAAAAAGATGTTAAGTTCTTCAATCTCATAAATAAGTCAAAAAATACAGGCCGGATGATACTACACCTTGCGCTTCCTCCTAAAAGATCCAACAAAAAACCAAACACTTCTATCTTCGTACAGAATGCAACAAGGAAGATAGATGTTAATTTTAAAAACGGAAAGTTTGTATTTAATCTCCAAATAAATGCTAATGTAGCTTTAATAGAAAAAAACAATGCGAATTTAATTAAGGAGCATTATGATAATAAAAAAAATATAAATAATTTAGAAAATGCTATCGAAAAAGAAATTAATAAGGAATTACAAAATATGTTGGATGAAATACAGCAGAATAAAATTGATCCAATTGGATTATCCCTATATGCTAGAGCTTTTCAATATAAAGAGTGGAAAAAACGAAAAGAAGATTGGTTGCAAGCGCTAGCAGAGGCTAAAATAAATGTAAAGACACATGTCAAAATAAAAGATACCGGAACCGTTAGAAATTAAAGGTTCTGTTGCTACGAAAACTTGAAACCAACGAACGTTTCTTGGAGAGTGGATGCAATCTATATGGGATTATCATACATACCTGTCAATCTAAAATGTTGTAGTAACCCCATAGCCATCAAGCTAAGAAAAGCAAATACCCCAAAACGAAAAAATTGACATGTCCAGATGAAAATGTACAATTTTTTGTTTTGGGGGCGTTATAAAGTTTTTAAGTTGATATGGGGTATCACCAATCAACTTCATTTTCTTTTTATTGATGGGATTGCGCATTGGAAATTGCATTATATAAAAACTGTGCATACTGTTCACGTGTTACGTTCATATCCGGAGCAAATTTCCCTTCTCCAACTCCTACTGCAATATGGTTCGATTGCACGACACTAATCGCATCTTTTGCCCATGAATTTGCTGGAACATCGTTGAAATTATGTGGCGCCTTTACATCTAATCTAAATGCTTTCTTAATAACTTGTGCCATTTCTGCACGTGTTAATGTAGCTTTCGGTCTAAAGTTTCCTAGATCATCTCCTTGGAAAATTCCTAGCTTAGTTAAAGCTAATATTTCCTCAGGAAACATTGTTGAATTTCCATCAATATCTCTGTATGGATTTTCATATTTATCTTGTTTTTCTATATGCAAAGTACGGTAAATTAATGCAGCTACTTGTTCACGTGTTACATTATCACCCATACCAAATATCCCATTTCCATAACCTGTAATAATTCCTTTACTCGCTAAATCATGAATTGCATGAAATGCCCAGTGTTCTTGTGGGACATCCTTAAATGTAGTTCTATTTACTCCTGCATCGATTTGCAAATCATTTTTTATTACATCCCAAAGTAGATTATCTTGACGTTTTGGTTGCCCCTCTTCATCCCATTTTATTTTTTCTGTTCCTAATTCATAATTCATTCCTGTCCAAGTATCTTCACGGAATGCATAGAATGATTTATGCCATCCTTTCTGATTGAATATAGAAATTAAGTCTTGCATGTATTGAGGTGCTCCAGGAACGGTACGATTAATTCCAAATTCCTCAGCAATGATTCGATTAGATGGTACATGATTTTCCTGAGACCAATTTTGTACAGGCTGTAAGAATTTATTTAATCCATCTTTATCCCACATCATAGGTGTTTCTAAATCTCCTACTTTTACAATTCCAGGATATTGATACTCTTTATTTTGCTTTTCAAGTTGACTTGTTAATTGATATGGCTCATACATATGAAATGCATACAATGTCTTATTATCTTTAACTGGTTTAAGATATTTAAAAGCCCAAGGTGTGGCATATAGACCTGAATCTAAAATAATAGGTGTTTCTTTATCTACTTCACGAATTGAAGTAACAACTTTTTGATAAAATTCATTTAAATCAGCTGGGGTTCCCTTCACTTTTGAATACCATTTCTCATAATCTTCCGTCCAAAAATCATTATATCTATTTTTCTTAGATGTTTCTGGATGTGGCTCATTGATAATGTTGTAACCAACCACAGCGGGATGATCTTTCAATTCAACCGCAAGGTCCTTCCAAAATTGGCTTGCTTGTTCTTGATATTTCTCTTCTTCCCAGATCCTATCATCATTCTGATTATTGTTAAATTGACGCCAACGATCACCAGGTAATGAAAGCATTGTAAGTACAACTTTAACCCCTTGTGATTGTGCAGCATCTAAATCTGCTTTCAATTTTGCTACATCCTCTTTCACTAATCCTTGATAATTATCTGCATTACCGATAAGAAAATCTTTTCCTGATGTATCTGGTTTGTCTTCAAATAAGAAATCCTTATCTTTTGCCCATTTATCAGGTGCTAAACGAACATATTCAATATGAGCTTCCTTTGCACTTTTGTAGTTCTCAGGTAATGAAGTGCTATTCATAAAATTAGTACCTGTTCTTTTAGTATTCCAAAAATCCATTTTGGAACCTGCACTTTTGTAGTTCTCAGCTTTCACATTCATTTCTTGTATCCCTAAGCTCATCATGCCTATTAATGTGACTATCGGTATGATTTTTTTCATAACTTCCCCCTCTTTCCATGTCAGTTTCTTATTATAAAGTAAATCACTTATGTTACAGGAAATTGACAATTTCAAAAGAATATTTTTTAAGTAATAAATAATTCAAGTCCTGTGCCGGCTTATTTCTCTTTTCTTGTTTTACCATCTGTATAAAAGATACTAAAAGAATGGGGTAAATCTTCTTCTGGAATGCTATCTGGGGTACAGAACGCAAAATGGAAAAAATACACGTTAACCAAATTTGAGAATTAATGCAATCTTCAATTCCAAACCATACACATAAGAATCTATAATCCTTTGAAACCTTTTGTTTCAAGCTAATATTTAGTTTTATCCTATGGATATAGATAGTAAGAAAGAGCTCTCGGGATCTCTTAAAACTAACCTTTTACTATATCAGCCGCGCCATTTGCCGCTAAAGAAAGAAACGATTTCGCGCATAAAACGTGTAAACCAATTTGCTTGTCCTACATCAGATTTTGCTACAAGGTCTACTTGTAATGATTTACCTGATAAGAACCCAGGATCGTTATTATCTATAGGCGATATAATCATTTGACTAATTGTTACACCTTTTTTAATAGGCGCTTCTTGTTCTTTATTCAATACTTTAAATTCTTTTTTATAAATATCTTCGCTGCCCTTTGGCATTGGAAGTGAAACAGCTTGTTTCGTTTGAACTGCTACATCTTTATCTTTTGCATTTTCTACCCGCACTGTTTCATGCCCTTTTACTGCTGAATCTTTTTCATAGGCCTTCTTCACTTCAAAATTCGCAAATCCATAATCATATAATTTCTTTGTTTCATCAAAACGTGCAGTATGAGATTTTGTTTTAATCACTACAGAGATAAGACGCATACCGTTTCTTTCTACTGTGCCAGTGAAACAATCCCCAGCTTCTGGAGTTGTTCCTGTTTTCAAGCCATCTACACCTTCATATTGCTTAATTAAACCTTTTAACATCCAGTTCGAGTTCGCCATATCAATTGGATACTTGCCGCCCTTTTGGAATGTTTTTTTCGAGATTTTTGCTGTATCTAATATTTTCGGGAAATCTTGAATAAGACGTTGTGCTAAAATCGCACAATCTCTTGCAGACATTTTATTTTTCTCGTCTGGAGTTGTCCCTTCAGGATGCTGTCCTTTTAAATCATTGTTTGTTAAGCCTGTAGAGTTTACAAATTTATAATTTTTCAATCCAAACTCTTTCGACTTATCGTTCATCATTTTTACGAAATCAACTTCTTTTCCAGCAATTGCTTCAGCCAAAGCAATTGTCGCACCATTGGCAGAGCAAATTGCCATTGCCTCGTATAGTTCTCTTACCGTATAATAACCACCGTTTTCTAAGGGCACATTTGATAATGAGCGATCTTGTGAAACTTCGTGTGCGTATTTAGAAACTTTAATTTTCTGATCCCACTTAAGTTTCCCTTTAGCTATAGCTTCACTAACTAAGTACTCACTCATCATTTTTGTCATACTAGCAATCGCTAATAGTTCATCCGCATTTTTTTGATACAAAATTTTCCCGGAATCTGCTTCTACTAATATTGCTGCACCTGCTTCAATCTTTAAAGCAGATCTTGTTTCTGCTGATACACTTCCATATGTAACAAACATGCTACAAAATAGTGTAAGCACAGTTACTATTGCAATGAATCTCTTGCAAAACATACCTTTCACTTCTGTTACCTCCAATATCTTGTACTCAAAAATACGTTATTCTAACATAATCCACCAAAAAATAGACAGTGTTATCAAATCCTATATACATATGGATCTATTTTAAATAGACCATCTCATCTCAATCTTTTAGGCGCTAACATGAATCAGTTAGTCTCCTGCAGTTTTATCACCTTAACAAATAGCGGTCCCTGCAAATTCTTCAAGAGTCATACCGATATCCACGTATTTTTTATGATTAGTGAATATTCAACTAAGACATCTTTCGTGAAGGTTATAAATTCATCAAGTTTGTCAATTGAATTTTACTTTAGTACTACTCCTGCAGCCAAAACCATATAGGTGACAGCGCTCATTAAATCGGACAGTCGCTTACCGATTTGTACGGTATCAGTATCAATAGTATAGCACCCAGTCTAGCGTCAAACTTTTTCTTGAATTGAGCAAACTCTCGATGAATCGCATGATTTGCAAGTTTAGTTTTCTCAGCTTTTTTGCGTTTACCTGCAATGGTTCACCTGAAAAAAGTTTTACACTTGTAAGACTAACACTCAGTATTTCCAAACACATTCCTATTTTTTATATCCTTGTATTTTTTCGAAACAATTCGTACTTTCATATTTTTTTAGGATTACACTTAATAGACAATCTAAGTAATACATTTGTTCCACATTTACAAAAAAATCAAACCAGTGTGCACCGCATATGGTGGTACCCTATTAAAGAAAAGGTATATAAAGTTTATCAAATCCATATGAGAATAGTTTCTTGGTTTCTATAAAACGCTGAGAACCATTACTAGTCCCCATTACAACAGAAATCATCCTTTTACCATCTTGTTTTGCTGTTCCTGTAAAACAGTATCCTGCTGCATCTAATGCAGTCATTTGGGATTCTTCATTTTTTTCATTAGCAAGGCCCGTTGCATTAACAAAGCGCGTCTGATTTGATAATTGTAATTGCTTTGCTTTTTCATTCATAAGCAGTGTAAAATTCTTTTCACTCTTAGAAATATGTTCAGCTAATGCAATTGCAGCATTATTTGCTGATGATATTACCATCGCATGAAATAGTTCTCTAACAGTTAAACGATCTCCATCTTTTACATTAATTTTTACCCCCTCGCTATTCACAGCATTTGAGCTAATCGTAACAGAATCATCCCATTTTTAAGCTGCCATTTTCGATTTGCTCTAATACGATATACTCTGTCATCATTTTCGACATACTCGCTGGTGCAAAAGGTATATCTTCATTTTTTTTATAGATGATTTTTCCTGATTCGGTATCCATTAGAATCGCAGCCTTTGCTTGAATATTCAGCTCATTATTATGTGTTTGAAAAAAATAGAGGAATATAATTGCTGAGATACATAGTATAGGAATATAAATCTGTTTCTTTAAAATCCTCATTTTCTAATCTCCTTTTTTCTTGTGTAAAATTAGTTTAAAATAAAATATTTAATTGGAAGAAAAGAAAAAATAAAGATTTAATAAAGAAAGAGGAAGCTTCTTATAAAGAAATTTCCTCTGAAAATACATGTAACTTTACTGTGAAAGTTGTTTTTTCTACATCACTGTGTACTTCAATTGTTCCATCATGCAATTCCACAATACTTTTGACGATTGCTAAACCAAGTCCTGAACCACCTGTCTGAAGAGACCGAGATTTTTCAACTCGATAAAAACGTTCAAATATATATGGTAATTCTGTAGTTGGTATGGATTTGCCGTAATTTATAATATCTATCACAACTAAATTATTCTCTTCACGTGCTACAATATCTATATATTTCCCATCACTTCCATATCTAATTGCATTTGTAATTAGATTTTCAAACACCCTTACTAATTTGTCACCATCTGCAAGCACACTTAATTTTTTTGATAATATAGATAGCCGAACATTCATGTTGGCCTGCTTTATTTCAAACCGAAATTGCACTACTAATTGATCAAGCATTTCAGTGATATCGATTTTAGTTTTTTCTAAGTGCGTCCCTTTATTTTGAAAACGTGTATATTCGAATAAATCATTTATTAGAGTAGTTAATCTTAAAACCTTATCATATACAATCTCTATATAATAACGTAATTCTATTTCATCCCTATATTTATCTTGGTGAATGTAAGCTAAATATCCAACAATTGAGGTCAACGGTGTCCGTAAATCATGTGAAACATTTGTAATCAAATCTTTTTTTGTCTGCTCTATTAAACGTTCTTCTTCAATAGATGTTTTTAATTGATTTACTATGTTATTAATTTCTTTAGCCAATTCCCCTAGTGGAGTATCAGGTATAATGATAATTTCATGTTCAAAATTGATGTTCCCAATATGCCTGATTTCATTTAAAATTTGATTGAAATATTCTTTGAAATATTTTCTTTTTTCATACACATAACATAGTGAAATATAAAAAAGAATAAAAACAAAATTAAAGAGATAGTAAAGATTAGCATACAGCTTTTCTAAGTGCCTAGGTCCATAAGCTTGTGAAATTTCTATACGCACCGCACGAAACGTACTTGACGTAGCATCTAATCCCCAATAAAACACATTAATAATATAAAGGGTTCCATAGGATAGACATATTGCAAGAGAAATATATATACATATTTTCCATATAGGAATGGATTTTAGAATTTGTAAAGAACTATTTTTCAATTTTGTATCCCACTCCCCATACATTTTGAATTATCCTTTCCCCTTCTAAAACATTGTCTAATTTCTCTCTGATATTACTAATATGAACCATAACGGTTTTATTTGAATCACACGCTACACTTTTCCAAACCCGCTCAAAAATTTCTTCAGAACTATAGACTTTTCCAGGCGTAGATGCTAATACATATAAAATTTCAAACTCAATAGGCGTTAATTTTATGATAGTATTTCCAATTGTAACAATATGATTTTCCTTATTAATTACAAGTGATCGGATTTGTATAATATTTTTTTCAACATTTTGATTGAAAGTATTTTTCAAAAAAGATCTTCTTAATAAAGCTTTTACTCGAGCAACTAATTCTAAAGGATTAAAAGGCTTGATCATATAGTCATCAGCCCCTGTCATTAATCCTATTATTTTATCCATATCTTCAGCTTTTGCACTTAACATAAGAATAGGAACATCACTAAATTTTCTTATTTGTTTACATACTTCTATGCCATCGATATGTGGCATCATAATATCTAGTATCATTAAATCAATTTGTTCCTGTTTCATGATATCTAATGCTTCTATACCATTAGAAGCCGTATGAATCGTATACCCTTCATTTCGGAGGTATAAATCGATTAACTGTACAATATCAGCTTCATCATCAACAATTAAAATTTTCGTCTTCATACAATTACACCCTTCCTACAGTTTTTGTTTAATATAAATTATTAATAGTTTATAATCCTAAATCATGTAAAAGTTACTTCTACTGAAAATTTTTATCCTTCTATCGTCCCACGCTTGCCGAAGTTGAGAAAACCAAGCAAAAATAGGGAACGTGGTGAGTCAACGTATAAGACACTTCAGTTCTCACCGTAGGAACTACGGGCAGAGCCTGCTAAGATAACTTGGTGGACACATCGGTGTTCGCAGGAATCCCCCACTTCAAATATCTTGTAAGAATGTTAAGTGTGGGTAGTTCAATCTATAAAATCGTGTATTCGTTTAGAAAACATTTTAAAACTGTTTTCTAATCCCTTGTTATAGTCTGTCTGTTTCTCTGTCCATTGAACACCCTTATTCCCAGGCCAACCTGAGGTATTAGCAACATGTTTTAATAGCTCTATTCCTTTTAATTTTTGCTGTAAACCACGGTTATATGCATTTGTCATATTAGATATTGCAATTCGTGTATTGGTTTCTGCATTTTTTAGCTCTTCATCCGTTAAATCCTCAGGTGCTAATCCACCTCGATGGAGTTGAAATAGTCCAAATGATGTATCCTGATCTCCGACTGCATTTGAATCAAACTTACTTTCATGAAATGCAATAGATAGGGGAATCCATGATGGTATACCATATTCTATTGATATTTGTTTAATCGTGGTTCTTACTTTAGCTAGAGTGGTATGTTGGTCATATGCGTATTTAAAAATGTATATCCCTACTGTTAAAACCAAAATAAATACTCCAATTTTTATTAATGTTCCTCTCATCCAGATCACCTCGCTTGTTCGTATCAAATATTGTCACTAATAATCATATTTTTTTGGGATATTAGCTCGTAATCGTTAATCATTTGAGGGTTCTTTTTTTTCATTAATTACTGATATCCCTTCAGCCGGTTTTACATTATTATTTCTTCTGAATTTTTTGTAATCACCTTCATTAAAGAAAAAGAGAATCCTTTTAGTATAAGGTTTTTTATATTATTTTTAGCTTACAAGCGTGCGTCTTTTTGGAAATTCAGGTGAAAATGGTCAGCATCCTGATAAACACCAAACTCATATCCTTTTTCTTTATAAAATTTGATGATTCCTGGAAGTGCTTGTAATGTTTGTGGCTTTTCATGCATAAGAATGACCTCCATGTCATCTGTTGTTCCCTTTTTAATATTTTCTACAATTTGGTTAGGATTGTCTTTTAGCTCCCAATCATGAGAATCAATTGTCCAATCCCAAACTTTAATACCAGCTTCTGCAATTTGGTCCCGAACCTGTTGGCCTTTCAATCCAGGTGCTGAACCATATGGAGGGCGAACCAGCGTAGGATTTATTCCTGTAATATTACGAATAAGCGCTAATGCTTCTTTCATCTCTGGTACAAATTGTCCATTAGTGTATAACTTCTTACTATCATGTGTCATACTATGTCCACCGATATAATGACCTTCTTTTATCGCTCGTTTAACATTTTCTTGAAATCCCGTATTTTGTAGGTTTTTTCCTATCATAAAAAATGTTGCTTTGACTTCTTGCTCTTTTAATACATCTAAAAATTGACCAGTCAATGTGCTCGGCCCATCATCGAATGTTAAATACACTACTTTCCCTTCGGGCTTTCCGTCAGGTTTTTTCTTTTTTGTATGCTCTATTTTTTCTTTTGGTTGTTCTATAGCTCGTTTACTATTTTCTTTAACTCCCGCTTTTGCAGAAGGAGAATTGAGTTTACCTATTGTAAAGTACACTAAAAATGCTGTTGTTAGAAGAATTCCTAATGATAGTACGGTCTTAAATATTCTCTTTTTATTATTTTTTAATAGTTTCATTATTTCTCTCTCCATTTGTTATATATGCAATATATATAAATTAGTATTTACAAAGGTGGCAATGAAAAAATGCCGTTTTTATTACATAAGTAGCGGTTTTTATTGTAATTATTCGAGGTTCCTTTCTATATAACATCCGCTTTTATCACTTTTGGCACATTTACTGTTGTAAGGGAGAGTTTTCTCCATATGGTACATCCATTAAAAGCGCACTTTTTTTCGAATACCTAGCTTTCTTTTATTCGATTGAAAATAAAGAATAACTATATACATAGGGATAAGCGCAATAAAAAGGTACTTAAAACTTTTTAAAAATTTCATTTTCTAACCTCCATTTCTTTATATAATTAATTTAAAACAAAATATTTAATAGGAAAGAAAGATAAAATAAAGATTTTATAAAGATTGATAAAAAAAAGGTATAGGTACACAGAGAGTGATAATTGTATTAGAATATGATCGAATTAAAGTCTTTTAAATAACGAATAGCACAACAGATTTCATTAAAATTCACATGTACAAATTGATTTAGAAAATCCATGTATTAGCTTGATTACGTGAATTACAATCTTTATTGTCCTCTTAATGGATGTGTGATGAAACCCCTTGATGGAATAATGAATGGTTTTTCATCATGTAATTCATTTAAACTAGCTTTGCCATAGAATTCTAATCACTTATCTACTAAAAAGGAACCTACCTTTTTAGTAGATTCCTTTTATAATTAGAACAAATTTGAAGTTAGGTGAATAAGGAGATTATCCTCTTTCCATCGCATGCTGTTTTCATATATACTTTCGTTGTATAACAAGAAATTTTTATTTGAACCAAAAACCTCTAAATTTTAGTTAATATAATTTTTTTAAACACGTTATTTTTTTACTAGCAGACAATAATACTATTGAAAAAATGCATGTTCCCAATAATATAACTATAAAATACAACAAAGAATCTATACGATATAATTTTGAGAAGAGGATAAGAAATAAGCCGTGTGACACATACATGAGAAAACTCAATGGTCGTAAAATGTGGTAACTCGAATGATTTTCTAAATTCACATTCAATAATGTCATAAATAGAAAATAAACAGTTGGTACTAGCATAAACCACATGCCATTTCCTTTAGTAAAGGCTAAATGTTGCACATTAAATACTTCAAATGTTAGTAACACAAATGATAGAAATAAACAACCTAGATTATATTTTTGTGAACTTTTCCTTTTCGAATAAACAATGTACATTCCTAGGCTTACAAAAAAACTACCAAAAAATAAGCCATTTCTTGTTGTTAAAAATATAGTGTAGTACCAAGAAAGAAAATCCTTTGAACCTAATATATCGAAATAAGATTGAAAAATAGTACCACAAACAAAAAGTATGAGAGTGATTCCCAGCACTATCTGAGGTTTACATAATTTAAATAATACAAATGAGAAAGTCATTGCAAAAATTAGGCCAGATAGATACCAAAGTGTGTAGTAACTACCTTCAAACAATGTTTTTTGAACATATACTAACCAATACCTCCACGACTCTCCACTTTTAACCCAACTATACATTTGTAATGGGAAGTATGTCAGTATCCATGCAAAATAAAGTGTTACGAGTCTACTTACCACTGATATTACTTGTGGTAAGTCATCTTTGATCGAATGGTTTACGCGGATCTTTTGAGCGAAAAAAAATCCAGATGTTACAAAGAAAAATGGAACGGCTATACGAGCTAATACCGAAACTAAAAAATAATTACCGTCCTGTGAGTAATGATAAAGTGGGTCCGTGTGAACAGTAATTACTAAAATTGCTGCAATAACTCGTGTTATATCAATGGCAACATACTGTTTCATTTATGCAGACCTTTTCTATATACTTAGAAGCCATTCCTGATAAAACACCACTATACGTAATTATTTTAAAATCCACCCAATCGCCAACAACAAAGTTTTGTAAGCTATTTGTAACATCTATAATGCAATGATCACTACTTCCACCCTCAACAGTAATATTTTCATCAATAGCTTGTAAGCCATTGATATCTATATCTTGCTTTCCAATAGCAACAATTGCTCTTTTACGTAGACCTTTATCACTTGGAGAAATAGGCTTTCCAAATGCATTCATATAAGCTCGTTCTCCTCGAGGTAATGATGGCTTAGTTTGAAGTTCGATAATTTCTGCGCGAAGTCGGATGACATCTGTTTCCCAATTATCTAACTTTTGGCCGTACGCTATTTCTCTCCCTAAAAATACAGATTGGTTAATTCGTAAATTATTAATACCTTTTGGGACCATTCCATCATTTAGCATTTGTAAACTACTAGAATTTCCACCTGATACAATTGGTAATGGTATATTGTATTTATCACGAATTTTTTGCGCTAGATCCGCTATGAAGCCATAATTTTCTTCTGTCGGAATAATTCCACCAAAACAGGTTAAATTCGTCCCAATTCCAATTAGATTAATCCCTTTCATTTGTAAAACTTTTGATATGGTATAATGAATCTTTTTTTCATCTTCATACCATATCCCTTCTCTAAGGTCACCGACATCAATCATGAGGATAACATTGTGTTTTTTGTTCTGTTGTTCCGCTACCTCTGAAAGCTTTTCTATTATTTTCAGCTCAGAGTTTAAACTGCAATGAGCATATTGTATAACCTCATCAATTTCACTATATTTTGGTGATCTTAATAGCATTTTTTCAATTGGCAAGTGACTAAGCTTTTTCAAATTTTCAATTCGAGAATCAGCTAACGAATCGACTCCAGCTTCCATTAATGCTTTAGCAAAATCTTCATTACCGCAAACGCCTTTCGTAATACCTGCGATAGAGATATTATACTGGTGTGCTTTTTTTACCAATTCTGATACATTTTTCTTTACTTTATTTATATCTATTTGTAATTGAGGCTTCATAGGGTCACCCGCTGCTCTAACAGTTCAATTAATTTTTCAAATCGTAAATTTCTTGAAGCTTTAAATAAAATAGTACATGGTTCTTTTGTATACTCAATAATATCCTCAATTAATTCTCTTTCTTCTTTAAAATGTATGGCTTGGTTTGGCAGAAATTCCTTTTGTACCCTAGCAATCGTGTGAAATGTTAATTCACCATATCCAAAAATTGTATCTATCTTAGCTCGTTTTACATACTCACCAACTTGTTCATGTAGCATTCTATCCTGACTTCCCATATCTAACATATCACCCATCACAAAAAGCTTTCTAGAGCCAACATCTAATGAGGCAAGGGTATCTATAGCTACTCTTACACTTTCTGGATTGGATTTATATGTATCATTAATAATTGTTATGTTACCAATTTGAATTACTTCATTACGTTGTGAAGATAAAATTACATTATCTAACCCCTGTTGAATCCATTTATCTAGCATATTAAGATATTTCGCTACACTAATAGCTACTAAACTATTAACAGCTTGATGTTCCCCTATAAGTGGTAAACGATACTGTGCACTACTATGTGAAACTGTAAATGCTATGGAAGATGAGAATGTCCTACATGAAGTTAGATAGATGTCATTGATCTCGCCTACCCCAAAAGTACATTTTTTATGGGGATAATTTTTCGCCTCTTCAACTAGTAAAGAATGATCACCATTGAAAAAAAGTATACCTTCTGGATCTAGTCCAATCATCATTTCCATTTTTTCTGATGCAATGTTCTTTAGTGATCCAAGATTACTTAGATGTGCATGACCAATATTCGTGATAATACCGATATTGGGTTGGACCATTTTACTTAGAAATGTAATATCACCTATACGCCCCATCCCCATCTCAATTACCGCCATTTCTACATCTTCTTTTAACTCCAGCAAGGTTAATGGAACACCAATTTCATTATTGTAATTCCCTTGAGTTTTTTGGGTTTTATAACTAATAGATAAAATACTATGCAGAATATCTTTTGTGGATGTTTTTCCATTACTACCCGTTATACCAATAAAAGTAGCTTTTAGCTGTTGACGATAAGAAGCTGCTAATTGCTGTAGTGCTACTGTTGTATCATCTACAAAAATAACAGGTATGTTAGTTGGATAATTGGGTTCTCCTTTTTTCCATAATGTTGCTGCGGCTCCTTTTGTAATAGCTTCTTGAATAAATTGATGCCCATTACTATTTGGGCCAATAATTGGGATAAATAAGGAACCGTCTACAAGATTTCGCGAATCAATTGAAACGCCTTTAATTACAACATTTTCACCTGTAAAATAACTTTCTTTGATCATATTAGTAACTTCTGATAAGGTCCTTGTAATCATAAGATAGATCTCCTAAATTGAATGTTATTTTTTTTCTTGTGTTTTAATAAGCCTAAATATATTAAACGATCTAACAACTCGGAATATTTAATACCATCGGTTTTATCAAATAACAGGGGGAACATGCTATGTTTTGTAAAACCTGGAAGTGTATTAACTTCATTTAAATAAATCGTATTTCCTTCTGTAACAAAAAAATCTATTCTCATCAGCCCTGAACCTTCTAAAGCTGTATAGGCTTCTTTCGCATATTTACACAACTGTAAATATGTTGTATCCGGAATAAGTGCTGGAATTTGTGGCGTCAAATGATCATCTTCATACTTATCCTCAAAATTAAAGAAGGTTTGTTCTCTTTTCCATTCTCCTGCTAAGGAGCAATGTATCTCCTCATTTCCTATTACGCCAACAATTACTTCTTTACCTACTATTTCTTTTTCAATAAGAATTTTATGGTCATATAAAAAGGCAACTTCAATAGCTTGTACTAATTCTTCTTCATTTTTACAGTGGCCAATCCCTATGCTAGAACCCATGTTTGAAGGTTTTACATAACATGGGAATCCAATTTGTTTAATAACCTTTTTTATACAGTGCATTTTACTGTAATTATATTGATTTTCATTGAAATATACATACGGTGTTTGTGGGATTAGATGCTGAGCAAATACTTTTTTAGACCAGACTTTGTCCATTCCAACAGCAGAGGCTATTACATTGTTTCCAACATATGCGATGTTTAACATTTCTAGCATTCCTTGTAACGTTCCATCTTCCCCATAGGTACCGTGTAATACTGGAAACACAATACTGTTTTCATCTATTTCTTGTAGAAATTCACACATTGATTGTCCCGGATTTTCTTTTGTATCCATAATTAATTGGGGTTTCAATACTTTTTCATTACATATTAGCCTTGGTTTGCTCCACTTTCCTTCTCGTGTAATATATACAGCAAATACATCATACTGATTTTTATTTAATTCATTTAATACATTTAAGGCTGATTCTAAGGAAACCTCATGTTCAGCAGATTTACCACCATACAGCACGAATACTTTATGTCTCATTTTTTTACCTCCGAAAATTTAATAAGCCTAAAAAATCTATGATTAAGCAATGTTTTGTTCACATTGCTTAATCTTTTTAATAAATTCTTTGTCAGCCCTTTTTTCTTAACTCACCTTGAGTTTAAAGCAGATTATTTAAATTAAATGAAAGATAAATTAAAGATTTTATAAAGAAATAGGAAACTTCTATATAAGAAATTTCCTATTTAAAAAATCACATCTATTTTTTAAAAGTATATAGAACCTTAATAAGGTCTACTTTTATGTAGCTACTCTAAATAATTGATCAATGAACTTACTTTAACTTTTTTAATTAATAAACATCGTCTCTATTCCCTAAAAAAAGAATAGATTTCAACCAGGGATCCCGCCTCACCCTTAGCAAACGAAGCTTATATAAAATCTTTTTTTGAGAGGAATTTATTTTTTGAAAACTAGTAAGAGTATTTTGTTAAAACGTAAGCGTAAGCCTTACTTCTTGGGTATTAAGCGTATTTTCCCAACCAAAAGTTTCATACTTAACGTACAGAACACATGTTTATTTGTGTCTAAGCGTACAAATTTCTTTTTGGATATGGTGACCCCTTGCCCATCAAGCTAAAAGAATTAGTTACCCCAAAATAATAAAAAAGAGTAAAATGCACAAAATTTCCGTTTTGGAGGTATTTGCTTTTCTTAACTTGATGGTGATGTGTAGTAACCCCCAAAACCATAATTTTCTTTTTCGGAAAATCTGAAACTTGAATATGATTCAAAAGATGAGCAGAACACATAAAAACGTCTCTAGCATTTAAATGAGCTAGAGACGTTTTTATGTGTTTTATTCATATTAATTTCAAAGACTACAATTTGATATTTCTATATCGTCTTTTTGCCAAATGTCAACTTTAAATTCTACTGAAAATTAAACAGCCCGATGAACCTTATGCTTATCTCTAGCTCTGCACTAGAACCATTTAATTTTTAAGATTCATCTTCAAACTGACTATTGTATAGACCCGCATAGAATCCTTTCTTTGCAATCAATTCTTCATGATTACCACTCTCAATAATGTCTCCGTCTTTCATAACCAAAATCAAATCGGCATTTCTAATTGTTGAAAGTCTGTGTGCAATCACAAATGATGTTTTACCCACCATCAATTTATCCATTGCTTCTTGAATAAGCGCTTCAGTACGAGTGTCAACCGAACTAGTAGCCTCATCTAAAATTAGTAACGGGGCTTTTTTACCATGGCCCTTGCAATAGTAAGAAGCTGTTTTTTCCCTACAGATAAGCTCGCTTTATCATTTAATACTGTATCGTAACCTTTAGGCAAATTTCTAATAAAATGGTCCAAACCTACTGCCTTACAAGCCGCAACTACTTCTTCATCAGTTACATCTACTTTGTTATAAATTATATTGGTTCTGGTGCAAAAACTTAAGGACGATTGCAATGAATCTATAAATCTTGGACATACTGTTACTATTACTTTAGAAATTGTGTGTGATTGGCATGGAAAAGGATAATGTATTCAAATGGAAGCATTATCAGCCTGATATTATTTTGTTAACGGTAAGATGGTACCTACGGCACAATCTCAGTTTTCGTGATTTGGTGGAAATGCTAGAAGAACAGGGTTTATCCATTTCTCATACAACGATTATGCGTTGGGTTCATCAGTACGGTCCTGAATTGGACAAACGAATCCGTCGTCACCTCAAACAAACAAATGATTCTTGGAGAGTCGATGAAACATATATCAAAGTAAAAGGTCAATGGATGTATCTGTATCGTGCTGTTGATTCGAAAGGAAACACAATTGATTTTTTCCTAAACAAAACAAGAGACCAGAAGGCAGCAAAGCGCTTTTTCAAGAAAGCTTTGCGGTCTTTTCATGTTTCAAAGCCACGTGTTATAACAGTCGATAAGAACCCGGCTTATCCTATAGCAATTGAACAGTAAAAAAAGAAAAAAGCATACCTGATGGTATGCCACTTAGACAACAAAAGTACTTGAATAACATAGTAGAACAAGATCATCGTTTTATAAAGAAGCGAATCCGTTCCATGCTAGAGTTCAAATGTTTTGACACAGCTACATCCATTCTTTCTGGAGTAGAAGCCATGCATATGATTAAAAAAGAACAGCTTAATTTACGGGACCAGTTTGTCCAAAATCAGAAAGAATTCATCCATCAATTGTTTGGACTTTCAGCATAAGATACGATTTCGTTAGGAATATATGCGCTTTATTCTCTTTTGTTTTCTTTTGTAAAAATTTAATTTGTTGTTTTTATAACGGTTGGGATTACTCTTGTGAACTACCCGCCACTTAACGTCCTAGCGGACTGTTTGAAGTGGGGGCTTCTCGGTTAGTCGTTACTTTTGGTAGCTAACGAATTCGTCCTAAGACAGCCGAGCTAACTCCCTTGTTCCAAGGGTTATTTTATTGCTATCTATGCTAACGCTAATAGGCGTATTGCTTCATTTTTGATATTGATAGCTGCGTTATAATCTCTATCGAGATTTACACCGCATATACAAAAATAGACTCGCTCAGACAATGACATATTTTTCACATTTCCACAACTGCTACATGTTTTTGTGGAAGGAAACCATTTGTCTATTTTCACAAGCTGTTTGCCTTGTTCATTTAGTTTATAAGCTAAGAAAGAAGTGAACATACCCCAAGCATTATCAGCGACGTTTTTTCCAAAATGAAGTGCTTGCGATATTCCCTTCATATTTAGATTTTCAATAGCTACAACATCAAAATGAGTAGCTAACTCTTTAGACTTATGGTGAAGGAAGTTCTTACGTTGGTTTGCTACTTTTTCATGCAGCTTAGCTACACGGATACGTTGTTTATTCCAACGCCCTGAACCTTTTGTACGTCTTGATA